>NZ_JBOFKN010000015.1:0-1010 GCF_051657365.1 Paraclostridium sp. | reverse complement strand
GGATCAAACTCTCAAATATAATTTAAAAAGTTGTCCATCGCTCAGCTAATCATTATCTGAATATCTGGCTTGGTTGTTTGTGTTTAATTCTTTTAAAAAGAATTTTTATAATTAACCTACTGTTTAATTTTCAAAGTTCTTATTTAGTATAAACCTAGATGGTAGCGGTAACAGGAGTCGAACCTGTGACCTTTCGGGTATGAACCGAACGCTCTAGCCAACTAAGCTATACCGCCATAGTCATATTCATGGTGCCCAGAAATGGAATCGAACCATCGACACAGGGATTTTCAGTCCCTTGCTCTACCGACTGAGCTATCTGGGCAAACATTTGGTGGGCCTAGCTGGACTCGAACCAGCGACCTCACGCTTATCAGGCGTGCGCTCTAACCACCTGAGCTATAGGCCCACATCTTGGTCGAGGTGGAGGGACTCGAACCCCCGGCCCCCTGGTCCCAAACCAGGTGCGCTACCAAACTGCGCTACACCTCGATGTTTATATGAATTTTAAGTGGCAGGGGTGGAGGGACTCGAACCCCCGGCGCACGGTTTTGGAGACCGACGCTCTACCAGCTGAGCTACACCCCTGTATAGTTTTAAATGGTGGACCTTCAGGGACTCGAACCCCGGACCTACCGGTTATGAGCCGGGCGCTCTAACCAACTGAGCTAAAGGTCCACATCTTGGTCGAGGTGAAGGGACTCGAACCCCCGGCCCCCTGGTCCCAAACCAGGTGCGCTACCAAACTGCGCTACACCTCGAACTATTAATTGGCGGAGAAGGAGGGATTCGAACCCTCGCACCGGTTTACCCAGCCTAATCCCTTAGCAGGGGATCCTCTTGAGCCGCTTGAGTACTTCTCCATATTTAATTGGCGGAGAGGGTGGGATTCGAACCCACGGTCCCTTTCGGAATCACTGGTTTTCAAGACCAGCTCCTTAAACCACTCGGACACCTCTCCATTGGTGATCCATCCGCGACTCGAACGCGGGACACCCTGATTAAAAGTC
>NZ_JBOFKN010000014.1:0-3121 GCF_051657365.1 Paraclostridium sp. | reverse complement strand
AAAGGGGCTGTCGCTTTAGCGGAAATAAAATCCGTTAGCGATAGCCTCTTTTTTGAATTTCGAAAGTATTTTGTTACATAAATCTCTTAAAAATATTCTAAGTACATAAATTCATTTAAAATTGGCGCACTTTAATAAGCCTAATAAAAATTAGTGTTTTTAAACTATTTCAGCTAATTTAAATAGATGCGTTCCAGTACGATTTGATTGAATTTTATTATGTAATTTTTTAATGTTATGTCCGATTGCAAGTAGAATACTTTCTACAAGTACATTTTGCTTTCCACGAGAAAGGAATCGTCTGAAGTTCATATCTTGTTTTATTTGTGCAAAAGAGCCCTCAGCTTGAATACTTCTATTCATTCTTAAAACACAGCCTTCAGCTGATAAAATTCTTTCTAAATCAGATTTTCTTTGCGAATTAAACTTTTTTGAGGTTTCAAATTTTTTGGTTCTTTCTTCGAGTGGCATTTTAGAATTATTTCCTTTTATACATTTATATTTATGACTACAATTGTTACAATCCTCACAAACATAAACTGTTTTTTCACTTTCATAGCCTGTTTTAGATTTTCTGAACTTGATTGTATCGACGAATAAATTTTTTCCATTTATACAAGTATAAGTATCTATTGTACTATCATATTCCATATTTTCTATTTTCCCAATGTCATTTTTAAATCTTCTTGTTTTAGAGATTTCATAGTTAGCTGGCTTTATGAAAGCTATTTGATTATTTTCTTCTAAAAAAGAATAGTTTTCTTCACTTTCATATCCGGCATCCGCAACGATTTTTAAATATTTAAAATTTAAGTGTTCTTCCATATTTTTTAAAAATGGAATTAAAGTTGTTGTATCAGTAGGTTGCGCTCCGATGGTAAGCCATGTAATATATTCTGAATCTACACCATGCTGAAGATTGTACGCTGGTTTAAGTTGTCCGTTCAGCATCGCATCTTCCTTCATCCTCATAAATGTAGCATCGGTATCAGTTTTTGAATAACTATTTCTATTTCCACAAATATCTAACTTTTTAGTATATTCTTTAAGTTTTAATCTATATTCATCAAGCTGTTCTATAGATTTTTGCAGTAAGGTTTTTCTTTTACCTTTTCCATATACAAACTCTATATTCTCATTATCTTTTAATTTATATAATTGAGTTTCTAATTTCTTTATATGCTTTTGATGAACTTTACCATCATAGATTATTTTTATTCCATATAGGTCTTCACATTCTTTTATAAGGTCGGCTATTTTAATTAATAAATTCTCTAAGTTTTTTGTTACTGATTTTTTCCATACAAAAGTATATTTATTAGATGCTGCTTCAATCTTTGTTCCATCTATAAAAATAAATTCACCAGATATTTCTCCAATACTATGAAGAAAATTAGTTACTTCAGCTAAAATTTGATTAGAACATAGGGCAAGATGTAAACTTCTAAATCTAGCGAAAGTTGAATGATCCGGAGCGGAAGCTCCATTTAAAAGAAACATAAAATTGATATCTCTACGACAAGCTAATTCCATTGATCGAGAAGAATACAAGCCATTCATATATGCATAAATTATGAGTTTAAGTAAATTTCTTGGTGAGACTTGATTTTCTTTTATTTTTGAATAAGTAGAATATAAATCAGTTAAATTAAGCTCCTCTACAAACTGATTTAGCAGTCTTACCGAATCATTTACTGGAATCATAAAATCAATATCAAATGAAAATTTCATTTGAATATTTTGTTGATTGATAGTATAATCTTTTAGTAAAATATTTTGGTTTTGCATATAAATATTTTATCAAAATCCCTAGCTTTTCTGAAGTTAGGGATTTGTTTTTTTGTATAAAAAAGGAACTATGCACTAATTTTTAGTGCGACAGCCCCTTTCATTATTAAAGATTGCATTTATCTAAATGTGTTTTTAATATTCTAGCTGATTCTTTTAATCGTGACTCTTCATCTTCTGATAAAGGTATTTCTACAATTCTAGTAGCACCTTTTAAATTTACTACTGTTGGAATTGCAAGATACATATCTTCTATTCCATATTGTCCTTCAAATAAAGATGATACAGTTAAAATACTATTTGAATTTCTAAAAATAGCTTCAACTATTTTATTTATAGCCAGTGCTACTGCAAAATAAGTTGCTTTTTTTCTACTTATTATTTCATAAGCTGCATTTTTCACATCATTCTCTATTACATTTTTTATATCTTCATCCCAAGCTAATTCAAAATCTTTAGCGTAAAGATCAATTTCTTCTCCTGCAACTCTTGCATTACTCCATGTTACTACTTCACTATCTCCATGTTCACCTATTACATATGAGTGAACATTTCTATTATTTACATTTAAATATTTACCTAAAACATATTTAAGTCTTGAAGTATCTAAAACAGTTCCTGATCCTATTACTCTTTCTTTAGGGAATCCTGATAATTTATAAGTTATATGAGTTAATACATCAACTGGATTTGATACGACAAGTAAAATTGAATTTGGACTTAATTTTGCTAGTTGTGGAACAAATCCTTTAAATATATTATAATTTTTTTCTATTAAGTCTAATCTAGTTTCTCCTTCTTTTTGTCCTGCTCCAGCAGTAATTATTACTATATCTGAATCTTTTGTTTCTTCTAAAGATCCTGCATATATATTTATTGGCTTTACAAAAGAAGTTCCATGAACTAAATCCATTACCTCTCCCATAGCTTTCTCCATATTTATATCGTAAACACAAATTTCTGTTGCAATTCCACTATTCATAAGTGCAAAAGCCGTAGTTGCTCCAACAAAACCTGCTCCAATTATTGATATCTTTCTTTTTCCTTCTATTAACATATACAACGCCTCCTTAGTTTATGAATAATAATTATTATTTACTTATTATTATAATAAATTTTAGCATTTTTGATAATAATTTTCAATATAATTCTGAGTATTTTAATCATATTTAATTTTTTCTTTATTCCTAGAATGTATGTTTGTTCTTTTATTATGCCAATTTTAAGGTATAATTATAATATAAATTTTTTTGGAGGATTAAAATGAAATTACTTTTTTTTGATACAGAAACTACAAGCATTAGACCTGGACATATATGTCAATTAAGCTACA
>NZ_JBOFKN010000013.1:0-21819 GCF_051657365.1 Paraclostridium sp. | reverse complement strand
AACTCTCAAATATAATTTAAAAAGTTGTCCATCGCTCAGCTAATCATTATCTGAATATCTGGCTTGGTTGTTTGTGTTTAATTCTTTTAAAAAGAATTTTTATAATTAACCTACTGTTTAATTTTCAAAGTTCTTAAGTTGCTTTATCCTTTTCTTAAGGACAAGTAATACTATATCACCTTTACTTCATAGAGTCAACACTTTTTTAAAAGTTTTTTATATTTTTATTATAAAATTAAAATAACTCATACATACAAGTGTCTATTTTTGTATATATGAATTATTTTAAACTTTTTAAAATTAATTATGTATATTTGCACCAAAATATTTTTGCATTCCTGCATATATAGCCCAAGCAATTTTTTCTTGATATTTTTCATCATTTAATAAATCCGTTTCTTTTTCATTAGATAAAAATCCACACTCTATTAGTACAGATGGAATTTCATTATCTTTCAATAAGTAAATATCTTTACTAGGCTTAACTTCTCTCTGATTGCTTTTATCTACAACTCTTTTTAATTCTTCTTGAATAAATTTAGATAGTAATTTACTATCATCTTGTCCTTCAGGATAAAATGTCTGAGCTCCATAATATTTACTTTGTTCAAATTTGTTTAAATGTATCGATATAAACGCATCTACTCCTGACTCTTTAATTAGTTTTTTCCTATTTTTAAGATTTTCATTATATTTCTGTCTAGTTGTTTTACCTACACCTTCTTCATATAAACTAACATCTTCTTCTCTCGTTAATAAAACTAAACAACCACTAGCTTCAAGAAGTTCTCTTAGCTTCAGTGTTATTTGTAAGTTTATATCCTTCTCTAATATATCTTTGTCCTCATTTAAAGCCCCAGGATCTATACCCCCATGCCCAGCATCCAACATTATAACCTTATTAGTAGCAGGCATATATGACATAACATTTTGAGAGTTTTTTTTCACTTCAAATATAAATATAGAAAGACAACACAAAAGCGCTCCAATTAAACTTACACATTTAATGTACTTCATATAATATCACCCCATATATTATATAAAAAAAGACTTTGGAATATACCAAAGTCTTTGAATAAACATATATAATTATCTCTTTGAGAATTGCGGAGCTCTTCTTGCAGCCTTTAATCCGTATTTCTTTCTTTCTTTCATTCTAGCATCTCTAGTTAAGAATCCTTCTTTCTTTAAAGAACCTCTTAATTCTGCATCAACTGTTAATAATGCTCTAGATATACCATGTCTTATAGCACCAGCTTGTCCAGTGAATCCTCCACCTTCAACCTTTACTATAATATCATATTTAGTTTCATTTCCTGTTAAAACTAATGGTTGTTTAACATCTCTTATTAAAGTTTCATAGTTGAAATATTCTTCAACATTTCTTCCATTAACTGTTATATTTCCTTCACCTGCAACTAGTCTTACTCTTGCTACAGAGTGTTTTCTTCTTCCTGTTCCATAGTATTGAACGTTAGCCATGATTAACTCCTCCTTTCACCCGTTATGATTATTTGAAGTTTAAAACTTCTGGATTTTGAGCTTCGTGTCCGTGGTTTGGTCCAGCAAATACTCTTAATCTAGTCATCATTCTGCTTCTTAATTTGTTCTTACATAACATACCGCTAACAGCATGCATAACAACCTCTTCAGGTTTCTTTTCCATCATTTCTCTATAAGTTATTTCCTTTAATCCACCAACATATCCAGTGTGGTATCTGTACATCTTTTGATCTAATTTCTTTCCTGTTAAAACTACCTTCTCAGCATTTACAACAACAACGAAATCTCCACCATCCACGTGAGGCGTGAAAGTTGGTTTGTGCTTTCCTCTTAATATTGTAGCTATTTCAGTAGCCATACGACCTAATGTTTTTCCTTCAGCATCAACTACGTACCAATTTCTTTGTACGTCAGCTGGTTTAGCTATATAACTTTTCATTACAAGTCCCTCCTTATCTTATTTCCATATGATATTTTACCGTCTATGTCAAGTCCGGGGCAAGTGGACTTATTAACACACTCTTGTATATTTTAATACATGCACCCTGGCGTGTCAAGCTAATAATCAACTTTTTTAAGAAATAATCCATGTGCTGGAGCTGTATGTCCAGCCATCGATCTAGTCTTAGATTTTATTATGCTTAACATGTCAGTGTCTATTCTGCCTCGGCCAATATCAACTAATGTTCCAACTAAAATCCTTACCATGTTGTATAAAAATCCATTACCCTCTACTTCTATTATAATTAATTCTTCTTGTTTTGAAATTTTTATATCATATATAGTTCTAACAGTATTTACAACAGATGATCCAGAACTCATAAATCCTTTAAAATCATGTGTTCCTATCAATGTTTTAGCTTCTTCTTCCATTTTTTCAAAATCCAAATCATACTTAACAAAGTAAGCTATATCGTTATATATAGGACTTCTGTATATACTATTGTATATCATATATCTATATCTTTTTCCTTTTGCACAATGTCTTGAGTGAAAATTCAATTCCTTCTCTTCTGCATTTATTATAGCTATATCCTCTGGTAGCTTCGAGTTTAACGCATTAGGTATTTTATCAACAGGTATCTTACAGTCAGTATTAAAATTTGCAACTTGCCCTAGTGCATGCACTCCTGCATCAGTCCTTCCAGAACCATTTATTTTAATATCTTCCTTTGTTATCTCTTTTATAGCTTGTTCTATAGTACCCTGTACTCCTAATGAGTCATTCTGTTTTTGCCAACCACAATAGTTCTTACCATTGTATTGGATAGTTAATTTTATGTTTCTCATACCATACCTCTTTATATAAATCTAATCACCACTATTGTTCCTAAATAAATAAACTGAATAGCGTATGCTATATAGTCTGCTTTAGTCATTATACTTTCTTTCATCTTAGTTCTATTATATCCACCTCTATAACATCTAGCTTCCATAGCCATAGCCAATTCATCAGCTCTTCTAAACGCACTTATGAAAAGAGGTATTAATAATGGAACTAAGTTCTTAGCTCTATTTATTATATTTTTACTTTCAAAGTCAGCTCCTCTAGACATTTGAGCTTTCATTATCTTATCTGTTTCATCTAATAATGTAGGTATAAATCTAAGCGCAATAGTCATCATCATAGCCAATTCATGTACAGGGAATCCAACTTTTCTTAGGGGATTCAATAATCTTTCTATACCATCAGTAAGTTCTATTGGAGATGTTGTAAGAGTAAGTAAAGATGTTCCTACAACTAAAAATATAAGTCTTAACCCCATAAATATAGCTTGACTTAACCCTTGACTAGTTATTTTTATGAATCCAAATGACCATATAGGGTCTCCAGGTATAAAAAATACATTAATTACAAATGTAAATACTATAATCCATTTTAAAGGTTTCAGTCCTTTAATTATAAATTTCCCAGGTATCTTAGATAACTTGATTACAGTCATCAAGCCTCCTACCACTATTAAATATGGCCAAAATTCATTTATTATAAACAATGACACCATAAATATAAAAGTTGCTATAAGTTTAACTCTAGCATCCAATTTATGAACAATCGAGCTGGTAGGATAATATTGACCTATGGTTATATCTTTTAACATTTTCCTTTACCTCTCATAACTTTTATTATTTCTTGCTTAGCCTCTTCAATAGTAAGTATATCTTGTCTAATATCAAAGCCTTTATCTCTTAGTTTAATACATAGTTCTAAAACTTGAGGTATATCTAATCCAATTTCTTTAAGTCTACTAGCATGATTCTTGAAAACTTCTCTTGTAGAACCCATAAATTCTATCTTACCCTCATTCATAACTATTATATTTTTAACTAACTTAGCCATATCATCCATGCTATGAGATGACAATATTATAGTCATTTTCTTCTCATCATGTAATGTTTTTATTAAATGAAAAATTCCATCTCTTCCTTTAGGGTCTAATCCAGCTGTAGGCTCATCTAATATTAATACTTCTGGATTCATAGCTATAACTCCAGCTATAGCTACTCTACGCTTTTGCCCTCCTGATAACTCAAAAGGTGATTTATCTTTAAATTCATCATAGTTAAGTCCAACAGCCTCCATAGATGCTTTGGTCCTATTGCTTATCTCAACATCGTCTAAACCTAAATTTGAAGGTCCAAAGGCTATATCCTTCGCTACTGTTTCTTCAAATAATTGATATTCAGGATATTGAAATACAACTCCAACTTTTTTTCTTATATCCGTTAAATTCAAATCCTTAGCCGTTATATCAAAATTATTTATTAAAATTTTACCTGATGAAGGTTTTAATATACCATTTAAATGTTGAATCAACGTCGACTTTCCTGAACCTGTATGTCCTATAAGACCCACAAAATCTCCATCTTCTATATTCAAACTTATATCGTCTAGTGCTTTGCTAGCAAATGGCATTCCTTCATTATATATATGCGTTAAATTCTCTATTATAATTGACATAATTTCATCACCATCTCATCCACAGTTAATATATCACCATCTATGTCTATACCCTCGTCTTTAAGGTCTTTACTTAACTCAGTCATATAAGGAACATCTAGTCCTATACTTTTAAGTTTTTCAACTTTTGAAAAAACTTGTTTAGGTGTTCCTTCTAAAACTTTCTTACCTTTTTCCATTACAATAACTCTATCCGCATCAACAGCTTCTTCCATAAAGTGAGTTATATGCATTACAGTTATATTTTCTTCTTTATTCAATCTTTTTATAGTTTTCATTACTTCTTTTCTACCTGATGGATCTAGCATAGCCGTAGCTTCATCAAAAATTATACATTTAGGCTTCATTGCTATTATACCAGCTATAGCAACTCTTTGCTTTTGCCCTCCTGATAGTAAGTGGGGTTGTCTATCTCTTAATTCATACATTCCAACACTTTTTAACGATTCTTCAACTCTTCGTCTGATTTCAATAGGATCTATCCCTAAATTTTCAGGCCCAAAAGCCACATCTTCTTCTATTATAGTAGCCACGATTTGATTATCTGGATTTTGAAAAACCATACCAGCAGTTTGCCTAATATCCCATAAATGTTCTTCTTCTTTTGTATTCCATCCATCTATGAATATATCACCATTTGTAGGCATAAGAATTGCATTTAAGTTTTTAGAAAGTGTTGATTTTCCTGATCCATTATGACCTATAACTACAACAAATTCTCCTTGCTTAACATTTAAAGTTAAGTTATCTATAGCTTTAAATGTGCTATCTTCAGTTACATACTCAAATGATACATCTTTAACACTTACTATATCTTTCATACACTTCTTCTCCTTTTAAATTAGTAGCGTTTATTAATTTACAATTTCTATTGTATTATATCATAGATTAAATTATAGATTAATACAAAAATTAGCCTTAAATTAAGTTATCTTAAATAAATAATCTAATCAATATTAGTTTTTTTGCAATAAAAAAAGATTAGGCTAAAAGCCTAATCTTTTAAATACTATACTAATTCTATTAGAGCCATTTCAGCAGCGTCGCCTCTTCTTGGTCCCATTTTTATTATTCTAGTATATCCACCGTTTCTCTCAGCATACTTTGGAGCTACTTCAGTGAATAAGTTGTTAACTACTGTCTCATCTAAAACATAAGCTAAAACTTGTCTTCTAGCATGAAGATCCCCTCTCTTAGCAAGAGTTATCATCTTTTCTGCCATTCTACGAGTTTCTTTTGCTCTAGTAACTGTAGTTTCTATTTTTCCAGCTCTTAGTAAATCTGTTACTAAGTTTCTTAACATAAGATTTCTATGAGCAGTTACACGTCCTAATTTACGGTACTTAGCCATGCTTATCCCTCCTTTGCGCTTACTCTTCGCTTGGTTTAAGACCTAATCCAAGTTCTTCTAACTTTTGGATTACTTCTTCTAATGACTTTTTACCTAAGTTTCTAACTTTCATCATATCTTCTTCAGATTTATTAGCTAATTCTTCAACTGTATTTATTCCCGCTCTCTTTAAACAGTTGTAAGATCTAACTGATAAGTCTAATTCTTCGATAGTCATCTCAAGAACTTTTTCTTTTTGATCTTCTTCTTTTTCTACCATTATTTCAACATTGCTTACATGCTCTGTTAAATCTATGAATAGATTAAGATGCTCAACTAGAACCTTAGCTGCAAGTGATATTCCCTCTTGAGGATTTATACTTCCATTAGTCCAAACTTCAAGTATTAATTTATCGTAATCTGATTTTTGACCAACTCTAGTATTTTCTACATGGTAACTAACTTTTTCAACAGGAGTATATATTGAGTCTACAGGAAGAACTCCTATAGGCATATGCTCTGTTTTATTGTCTTCAGAAGATACATATCCTCTTCCTTTGTTCACAGATATTTCCATATTAAATTTAGAATTTTCATCTAGCGTAGCTATATGTAAATCCTTGCTTATTATTTCAACATCTGGAGGACATATTATGTCAGCACCAGTTATTGTACATGGTCCTTGTGCTTCTATTTTAAGTGTTCTATTACCTTCACCATCTATAGTCGCTGATAATTCTTTTAATGCCAATATTATTTCAGTAACATCTTCCTTAACACCAGGAACTGTTGTGAATTCGTGAAGAACTCCATCTATTCTTATAGAATTAACAGCTACTCCTGGTAAAGATGATAATAATATTCTTCTTAATGCATTACCTATAGTTATTCCATATCCTCTTTCTAGAGGCTCTATAACGAATTTACCATATCTATGGTCTTCGCTAATTTCAATTATATCTACTCTTGGTTTTTCTATTTCTATCATGGACAAAACCCTCCTTAAAATTTATTAATCCACTGAGGGTAAACAAAATCTTAAAATATTTTTTATAACTATACTTATTACTTAGAGTAAAGCTCTATTATTAAGTGTTCAGCTATTTCAAGATCTATATCTTCTCTTCCTGGATTAGCAACAACAGAAGCTGTCATGTTCTCTAAGTTAGTATCTAACCACTTAGGAGCTATTCTTGAGTTACTTTCTACTAATCCTTTGAATTTCGCAGAAGACTTAGATGTTTCTTTAACAGTTATAACATCTCCGTTAGCTACTGTTAAAGAAGGTATATCTACCTTATGTCCGTTTAAAGTGAAATGACCGTGTCTTACTAATTGTCTAGCTTCTTTTCTAGAAGATGCTAATCCCATTCTGTAAACTACGTTGTCTAATCTTCTCTCTAATAAGCTTAGTAAGTTTTCCCCTGTTATACCAGGAGTTTTTTCAGCACGCTCGTATAAGTTTCTGAATTGAGTTTCTAAAACTCCATATATTCTCTTAACTTTTTGTTTTTCTCTTAATTGTAATCCATAGTTAGAAACTTTCTTTCTTCCTTGTCCATGTTGTCCTGGAGCATAGTTTCTCTTAACTATAGCACATTTGTCAGTATAACATCTGTCACCTTTAAGGAATAATTTCATTCCCTCTCTACGACATTGTCTACATGATGCACCTGTATATCTTGCCATTAATTACACCTCCTAAATTACACTCTTCTTCTTTTTGGTGGTCTACATCCGTTGTGTGGTATTGGAGTAACATCTTTTATCATAGTTACTTCTAAACCAGTTGCTTGTAAAGCTCTTATAGCAGCTTCTCTACCAGAACCTGGTCCTTTTACGAATACTTCTACACTCTTTAATCCGTGTTCCATTGCAGCTTTAGCAGCAGTTTCAGCAGCCATTTGTGATGCAAATGGAGTTGCTTTTCTTGATCCTTTAAATCCTAATTGTCCAGAACTTGCAGCAGATAACGCGTTACCATGAACGTCTGTTAAAGTTATTATAGTATTGTTAAAAGTTGATTGTATATGAGCATGTCCACGTTCTATGTTCTTACGCTCTCTTCTTCTAACACGTGTAACTTTCTTTTTTGGTTTAGCCATTGTTCTTCCCTCCTCTTCTAACTATTACTTCTTCTTCTTACGAGATACAGTTTTTCTAGGACCTTTTCTAGTTCTAGCGTTAGTCTTAGTTTTTTGTCCTCTTAAAGGAAGACCTTTAGCATGTCTTATACCTCTGTAACATTTTATATCTCTTAATCTCTTTATGTTTAAAGCTATTTCTCTTCTTAAATCTCCTTCAACTAAGAAATCATTGTCTATTATCTTTCTTAAATCATTAACTTGATCTTCAGATAAATCTTTGATTCTTACATCAGGATCTATGTCAGCTTTAGCTAATATTTCGTTAGCAGTCGCCTTACCTATACCGTAGATATATGTTAAGCCTATTTCTGCTCTTTTTTCTCTAGGTAAATCTACCCCAGCTATTCTTGCCATATTTTGCACCTCCTACAACTTAACTTTTTAAACTTTTTTCATGATTAAATTTTCTTAAATAATAAGTGAATTCCGATTCATGTTTATATAAAATCCAAAAAAAGCTTGTTAATTATCACAATATAATATTATACTATAATATTTAACAAAATGCTAGCACAATTTATTAGCCTTGCTTTTGCTTGTGCTTAGGATTTTCACATATAACCATTACTCTACCTTTTCTCTTTATTACTTTACATTTTTCACACATTGGTTTTACTGATGGTCTTACTTTCATTATTAATCCCTCCTTAGACTAGCATTGTTAGTCTACTTCTTACGCCAAGTAATTCTGCCTCTTGTAAGGTCATACGGAGAAAGTTCAACATTAACCTTATCTCCTTCAAGAATTCTTATAAAGTTCATTCTTAATTTTCCAGAAAGATGACATAAAACTTCGTGTCCATTTTCTAGTTTAACCTTAAACATAGCATTAGGTAAGTTTTCTGTAACTGTACCTTCAAATTCTATAACATCTTTTTTGGCCATTAACTAACCAAACCTCCATTCAATAAGCTAAACATTGTTTAACTTTCCAAGTTCAGCTCTTAAAAAAGCATTTGTAATAGATTCCTTAGATTCTATCATATCTTTAACAGCATTGTTAATTATATCATACTTTTGCAAGTGCTTAACTTTTTTTAGTTTAGGTTTTTCAAGTTTTCTTTTCTTTCCATCTGATATGAAGATCTACTCATCATCAACTACTTCTACTACTAAAAATAATCTACCTGTATTTCTTCCAGCTGAATTTCTAACTACTTGCCCTATACTTACTTTCTTTGATAGTATAATTTCCACTTACTTTTTTGATTATAACTTTGTTAATATCAAAGGTTCACCTTCCGTAATAGCTATCGTATGCTCATAATGAGCTGACTTTTTAGAGTCAATAGTAACAATCGTCCAACCGTCCCCTAACATTTTAACGTAATGTGTACCATAGTTAACCATAGGTTCAATTGCAAGCACCATTCCTTCTTTAAGTTTAGGTCCTTTGCCTGGTCGTCCATAATTAGGTATTTGAGGATCTTCATGTAGCTGTGTGCCAACTCCATGACCTACAAGATCTCTAACTATAGAAAAATTGTTTTTTTCTGCGTGTGTTTGTACTGCGTGCGAAATATCAGAAAGTCTACATCCTAGTTTAGCAAACTTTAATCCTTCATAGAAGCTTTCTTTTGTTACTTCTATTAATTTCCTATCTTCTTCAGATATTATACCTACTCCATGCGTTTTTGCTGAGTCTGCATGATATCCTTTATAATAAGCACCTATATCGATACTTATAATATCACCTTCTTTTAAAGTCTTTGGCCCAGGAATTCCATGTACAACTTCTTCATTAATAGAAGCGCATATAGATCCCTTAAAACCATGATAACCCTTAAAAGATGGGATAGCATTATATTTTCTAATATGATTTTCAGCTATTATATCTAACTCTTGAGTAGATATTCCCGGTTTAATAGCATCTCTTAAAATCTCATGTGTTTCAGCAACAATTTTGCCTGATTCTCTCATAAGCTCAATTTGCTGCTTAGATTTCAAAATAATCATTATTTACCACTTTCTAGAGCATCAACTATATCTGCGAATACCTTATCTATAGATTGTTCACCATTTATATTAGCTATTATACCTTCTTTAGAATAATAATTAACTAAAGGTTTAGTTTCATCAAGATAAACTTGTATTCTCTTTGATACAGTTTCTTCATTATCATCTGCTCTTTGGTAAAGTTCTCCTCCACATACATTGCATACGCCATCTATTTTTGGAGGATTAAACTCAACATGGTAAGTAGCACCGCAAGATTTACATATTCTTCTTCCTACTGCTCTACCTACTAATATATCTTTGTCAACTTCAATGTTAACCACTTTGTCTAAAGATATACCAACTTCTTTTAGGTATTCACCTAAATGTTGAGCTTGAGCTACATTTCTTGGAAATCCATCTAACATGAATCCACTTTCACAGTCTGGTTGAGATATTCTATCTGTAACTAGACCAACTGTTAATTCATCTGGAACTAAAAGACCTTGATCTATAAATCCTTTAGCTTTTTTACCAAGTTCTGTACCTTCTTTTATATTCTTTCTGAATATATCTCCAGTTGATATATGAGGTATATTGAATTTTTCTACTATTCCTGCTGCTTGAGTACCCTTGCCCGCACCAGGAGGTCCAAGTAATATTATTCTCATATGATCATCTCCATCTATTTTAAGAAGCCTTGATAGCTTCTCATTACTAAGTTTGATTCTAACTGTCTCTTAAGCTCTAATGCAACTCCAACTACTATAAGTAAAGATGTTCCAGCCATAGTTAAATGGATTCCTGTAAATTTACTTATTACAGATGGAATTACTGCTATAACAGCTAAGAATAAAGCTCCTGCTAATGTTAATCTTGATAATATTCTATTTAAGTAATCCATAGTTGGTTTACCTGGTCTTATACCTGGTATAAAACCTCCACTATTTTTCATATTATTAGTTATATCTTCAGTATTGAAAGATATAGTAGTATAGAAATAAGAGAAGAATATTATTAAAACAACTTCTATAACTAAATAAATCCAGAATCCTGGTTCTCCACTAGGAGATAAGAATTTAGTTACAAATGCTTGAGCATCTTTCCCCATAAATATAGCTATAGTTTGAGGGAATGCTAACAATGAACTTGCAAATATTACTGGTATAACCCCAGATTGATTTACCTTCATTGGTATATGAGAGTTTTGACCTCCATATGTTTTTCTTCCAACAACTCTTTTAGCATACTGTACAGGTATTTTTCTTGTAGCTTCTTGTATATATGTAACCGCAGCTACTGTAAGAAGCGATACAATAATCATAACAATTAAAACCCATAGTCCGATACTTCCACTTTGGAATTGTCCTATAGCTTGTGTTATGTCTTGAGGAATTCTTGATATAATTCCTATAAATATTATTACAGAACTTCCGTTACCTAATCCTTTTTCAGTGATCTTGTCACCCATCCACATCAGCAACATACTCGCCGATATTAATGTAACTATAACTGTAACTATAAAAAATACACTATCTGTTTGTAAAGCACGTCTCACTATTCCTAGTGTGATACCGATAGCTTGTATTATAGCTAATCCTAATGCTGTATACTTAGTGTATTTATTTATCTTCTTCTTACCTTCTTCACCAGACTTTTGAAGTTCTTCAAGAGACGGGAATCCAATAGTTAAAAGTTGAATAATTATAGATGCCGTTATATAAGGACTGATCCCTAATGCAAATAAGGTAAAGCTACTGAAAGCTCCTCCTGTAAACATATTATACAGGGAAAGAAGACCGTTTCCGTCAACCATTCCCTTTATAATATCTCTATTAACTCCAGGCACAGGAATTGTACATCCTATCCTAAAGATAACAATCATCATCAAAGTATATAAAATTTTTCTTCTTACATCTTTTATTTTCCAAGCTTGTTTTAAGTTTGACAGCACGTTAAATTCACCCCTGCCTTATGGCCAAGAGTTAGCAGATTAGATTAAACTAATTCTGCCTTTCCTCCAGCTTTTTCTATTTTTTCTTGCGCTGAAGTAGTAAACTTAGCAGCTTTTATAGTTAAAGCTTTTTCTAAGTTACCTTCACCTAAGATTTTAACGCCGTCTTTTTCTATTTTGCTTATTACTCTAGTTGCTTTAAGTAATTCAGCTGTTATTTCTGTTCCATTTTCGAATCTATTTAAAGTTTCTACGTTAACTAGTGAGTAAACTTTCTTACAAGGATTTTTAAATCCTCTCTTAGGAAGTCTTCTAGCAAGTGGCATTTGTCCACCTTCGAATCCAACTCTTACTCCACCACCTGAACGAGACTTTTGACCTTTTTGTCCACGTCCTGAAGTTTTACCTTGTCCAGTAGCAGTACCTCTACCTAATCTCTTTTTAGATGAAACTGCACCTTCAGCAGGTCTTAATTCATGTAACTTCATGGATTGCACCTCCCTTAGTATTGTTTAATTTATTATTCAGCTATTTCAGTAACTTCTACTAAGTGACTAACTTTAGCTATTATACCTCTCATTTGAGCGTTGTCTTCTTTAACAACTACTTGCTCTCTTCTTCTTAATCCTAACGCTTCTACGTTCTTTCTTTGGTTAGGAGTAGTTCCTATTGTACTTCTAACTAATTTTATTTGTAATTTAGCCATTTTTTACTACCTCCTTACCCTAGAAGATCTTCTACTTTTTTACCTCTAAGTTTAGCTATATCTTCAGCTGTTCTTAAAGATTTTAAACCTTCTATTGTAGCATTTACCATATTTCTTGGATTGTTAGTTCCTAAAGATTTAGCTCTAACATCCTTTAATCCAGCTAACTCAAGTACCGCTCTAGCAGGTCCTCCAGCTATAACTCCTGTACCTTGCGCAGCAGGCATTATTAATATTTTTCCAGCACCAAAATGTCCGTTTGTTTGGTGAGGTATAGTTGTACCAACCATAGGTACAGTTATTAAATTTTTCTTAGCATCTTCAACTGCTTTTCTTATAGCATCTGGTACTTCCATTGCTTTACCAGTTCCTATACCAACGTGTCCGTTTTCATCTCCAACTACTACTAAAGCTGCAAATCTAAAGTTTCTACCACCTTTAACAACCTTAGTAACACGTCTTACTTCGATAACTTTCTCTTGAAGATCAAGTTGTCTTGCATCTATTGGTTTACGACGTAGCATTATTTTCCCTCCTTTGTATTAGAACTTAAGTCCAGCTTCTCTAGCACCTTCAGCTAATTCTTGAACTCTTCCGTGATATAAGTATCCACCTCTGTCAAATACAACTTCAGTTATACCTTTTTCTACAGCTCTTTTTGCAACAAGTTCTCCAACTTTTCTAGCTGCATCTTTGTTTCCTGCATGATTAACAGCACCTTTTACCTCAGCATCTAAAGAAGATGCAGAAACAACAGTTACTCTGTTAGTATCATCTATTATTTGAGCATATATGTTATTAGAACTTCTAAATATACATAATCTTGGTCTTTGAGTAGTTCCAGCTATTTTACTACGAACTCTCTTATGTCTTTGAAGTCTATTTGCGTTTTTGTTAGCTTTTTTTAACACAGAGATCACTCCTTTCTAGCTTTTATGTTTGGTATTATTTCTTACCAGTTTTACCTTCTTTACGTCTTACAACTTCACCAGCGTATCTTATACCTTTACCTTTGTATGGCTCTGGCTCTCTCCAAGCTCTTATCTTAGCAGCATAATTTCCTACTAATTGCTTGTCGATTCCTTTAACAACTAATTCAGTTTGATTTGGAGACTCAACAGTTATTCCTTCTGGATCTACCATATCAACTGTATGAGAGTATCCTAAGTTCATAACTAATTTGTTTCCTTGCTTTTGAGCTCTGTACCCAACACCAACTAACTCTAACTTCTTCTCGAAACCAGCAGTAACACCTACTACCATGTTATCTATTAAAGTTCTAGTTAATCCGTGTAAAGATCTATGTTTCTTATTATTAGTTGGTCTCTCAACTAATATAGTATTTTCTTCTTGTTTTATAGTTAATTCATTGCTGAATTGCTTAACTAATGTTCCTTTTGGCCCTTTTACTGTAACTAAGTTATCCTCAGCTATAGTTACTTCAACACCTGCAGGAACAGTTATTGGTTTAACACCTATTCTTGACATAGTTGCACCTCCTTACATTGTTCGTTTATATTACCAAACGTAGCAGATTACTTCTCCACCAACGCCTTCGTTTCTAGCTTGCTTATCAGTTAATATACCTTTTGAAGTAGATATTATTGATATACCTAATCCGTTTAATACTTTTGGTAACTCTTCTTTAGCAGCAAAAACTCTCATACCAGGCTTAGATATTCTCTTTAATCCTGTTATAACTCTTTCGCCTATTTGTCCGTACTTTAATTGTATTCTTATTATTCCTTGTTTTCCATCTTCTATAACATCGTAACCTCTTATGAAACCTTCTTCTAATAAGATTCTAGCTAATTCTTTCTTCATATTAGAAGCAGGAACATCAACAGTTTCGTGTTTAACCATGTTAGCATTTCTTATACGTGTTAACATATCTGCTATTGGATCTGTCATTGTCATATTGTAAACCTCCTTCCATTTTAACCAAGTCTTACCAACTTGCTTTTCTTACACCAGGTATTTGACCTTTATAAGCTAATTCTCTAAAGCATATACGGCATATACCGAATTTTCTTAATACAGAATGTGGTCTACCACATATTGTACATCTAGTGTATTCTCTAGTCGCATACTTTTGCTTTTTTTGTTGTTTCACAACCATCGCTTTTCTAGCCACTGGAATCCCTCCTTTATTTACTTAGAATATGGCATTCCTAATAATCTTAATAACTCACTAGCTTCTTCATCAGTTTTAGCTGTAGTTACGAATATTACATCCATTCCTCTTACTTTGTCAACCTTGTCGTACTCTATTTCAGGGAATATAAATTGCTCTTTTAAACCTAAAGCGTAGTTTCCTCTTCCGTCAAATGCATTAGCATTAACTCCTCTGAAGTCCCTAACTCTTGGTAAAGATATGTTCACTAACTTGTCCATGAAGTAGTACATTTTGTCAGCTCTTAAAGTAACTTTAGTTCCAACAGGTACTCCTTCTCTTAACTTGAAGTTAGCTACTGATTTTCTAGCTTTAGTTATAACTGGCTTTTGTCCAGTTATCATTTCTAGTTCTGCAACCGCAGCTTCTAATCCTTTTGGATTTTCTCTTGCATCACCTATACCCATGTTTATTACTATTTTGTCTAACTTAGGTATTTCCATAACGTTTTTGTATCCAAATTTCTCCATTAAAGCTGGAGCAACTTCTTTTAGATATTTTTCTTGTAATCTAGAAGTCATTTCTGGTCCCTCCTTCCAAGCTTATTATAATTCTTTTCCGCTCTTTACTGATACTCTAACTTTTTTCCCATCTTTAACTTCAAATCTAACTCTAGTACCTTTTCCTGTTTCAGAATCAACTGGCATTACGTTAGATATGTGTATTGGGGCTTCTTTGTTTATTATTCCACCTTGTGGGTTAACAGCAGTTGGCTTTTGGTGTTTAGTTATTACGTTAGCACCTTCAACTAATACTTTATTAGTTTTAGTGAAAACCTTAGTAACTGTACCTTTTTTACCTTTATCTTTACCTGCTATAACTACAACAGTGTCACCTTTTTTTACACGCATCATGTCCTATTGCACCTCCTTATTATAGTACTTCTGGAGCAAGAGATACTATCTTCATAAAGTCGTTGTCTCTTAACTCTCTAGCAACAGGCCCGAATATACGAGTTCCCACTGGAGTTTTATCATCTTTTATGATAACTGCAGCATTCTCGTCAAATGATATATAACTACCATCTTTACGTCTTACGCCTTGCTTAGTTCTTACTATAACAGCTTTAACTACTTTACCTTTTTTTACAACTCCACCTGGTGTTGCACTTTTAACAGTTGCAACTATAACGTCACCTATGTTACCATATCTTCTCTTACTTCCGCCTAATACACGAATAGTTAAGATTTCTTTAGCTCCTGAGTTATCAGCAACTCTTAGACGTGATTCTTGTTGTATCATATCGTAATCCCTCCTTCTCTACAAACTACTTAACTTTCTCGATAACGTCAACTAGTCTGAATCTCTTATCTTTAGATAAAGGTCTAGTTTCCATTATTCTTACTCTGTCACCGATGTTACATACGTTGTTTTCATCGTGAGCCTTAAATTTCTTAGTTCTTTTAACTGGTTTGTTATATAATGGATGACGTACGAAATCTTCAACAGCAACAACTATTGTTTTATCCATTTTATCACTAACAACACGGCCTATTCTAACTTTTCTTCTTCCTCTTTCCATGTTTGACAGCCTCCTTTCCAAAATTAAGCTCTAGTTTCGTTTAACTTTCTTTCAGCAAGAATAGTCTTAACTCTAGCTATATCTTTCTTAACGAATTTTATTCTAGCTGTATTTTCTAATTGACCAGTAGCTAATTGGAATCTTAAGCTAAATAATTCACTTTTAAAACCATTTAACTTGTTCATTAATTCTTCGCTTGTTAAATCTCTTAGTTCATTAGCTTTCATCCTATTCACCACCCTCTACTTCTAAATCTTCACGTTTCACAAACTTACATTTGATTGGAAGTTTATGCATAGCAAGTCTCATTGCTTCTCTAGCTTTATCTTCAGAAACACCTGCTAATTCGAACATTACTCTTCCTGGTTTTACTACTGCTACCCAGTACTCAGGTGAACCTTTACCAGCACCCATACGAGTTTCTGCAGGTTTTCTTGTAACTGGTTTATGAGGGAATATCTTTATCCAAACTTTTCCCCCTCTTTTTATATATCTAGTCATAGCTATTCTGGCAGCTTCTATTTGGTTAGAAGTTATCCATGATGGCTCTAAAGCAACTAAACCGAACTCTCCATAAGTAACTTTGTTACCTTTATGAGCCTTTCCAGCTAAACTACCTCTGTGTACTCTACGACGTTTTACTCTTTTTGGCATTAACATGAGTATTTTCCTCCTTCCTTAACTGTGCTTTTACTAAGCTTGTTTGTTCTCAGTTCTTTGAGGTCTTGGTCCTCTGTTGTTTGATCTATCATTTGATCTATTGTTGTTAGATCTATCATTTCTTCTATCGTTTCTTCTGTTGTCTCTTCTGTTGTCTCTTCTATCTCTTCTGTTGTTGTCTCTTCTTTCTTCTCTTGGATTTACACCGTTTCTAGTTGGTAAAACTTCTCCGTTGCATATCCAAACTTTTATACCAGTCTTTCCATAAGTAGTGTTTGCTTCAGCAAATCCGTACTCTATGTCAGATCTTATAGTTTGAAGAGGTACATTTCCTTCACTGTATCCTTCAGTTCTAGCCATTTCAGCTCCACCAAGTCTACCAGAAGCAGAAACTTTTATTCCTTTAACTCCTGACTTCATAGCTCTTTGTATAGCTTGCTTCATAGCTCTTCTGAAAGCAACCCTTCTTTCTATAGCTAACGCTATATTTTCAGCTACTAATTGAGCTTCTCTATCTGGGTTTCTAACTTCAACTATGTTAACTATAACATTTTTCTTAGTCATTTTTTCTAACTCAGCTTTAAGAGCTTCTATTCCAGCTCCACCTTTACCTATAACTACACCTGGCTTAGCAACGTGTAAGTCTAGTTTTAATTTGTTTGCTGATCTCTCTATTTCTATCTTAGCAACACCAGCTGAGTATAATTTATTCTTTAAGAATTTACGTATATTATGGTCTTCTAATAATAAGTTTCCGAACTCTTTTTTATCAGTTGCGAACCATCTTGAGTCCCAGTCTTTTATAACACCGACTCTTAAACCGTGTGGATTAACCTTTTGACCCATATGTTTCCCTCCTATCTATCTATTATTTTTTTCTTTAAGAACAACCTCTATATGAGATGTTCTCTTTCTTATCATAGTTGCACGACCCATAGCTCTAGGCATGAATCTCTTCATAGTTGGCCCTTGATTAGCAACTATTGAAGCTATATATAAATTTTCAACATCCATTTCATGATTGTTTTCTGCATTAGCTTTCGCTGATTTTACAACCTTAGCTATTATTGAAGCAGCTCCTCTTGGAGTATACTTTAATATTGCTAAAGCTTCATCAACATTTTTTCCTCTAACAAGGCCGCATATTTGACCTGCTTTTCTAGGTGATACACGTACGTATTTTGCAGTAGCTTTTGCTTCCATTACAATTTCCTCCTTCCTTAGTTAGATCTTAATTATCTTCTCTTATTAGATTTTTCGTCGTCCTTGTGCCCTTTGAAAGTTCTTGTAGGAACGAATTCACCTAACTTGTGTCCAACCATATCTTCAGTTACATAAACTGGAACATGCTTTCTTCCGTCATGTACAGCTATTGTATGTTCAACCATTTGTGGGAATATAGTTGAAGATCTTGACCAAGTCTTTATAACTTCTCTATTTCCAGAAGCGTTCATATCTTCTATCTTCTTTAAAAGTCTTGCATGTATAAAAGGTCCTTTTTTAGTTGATCTTGACATTTAATTTCCTCCTTTCGAGCAAAAGTGAATCTATTATTTAGTTCTTCTTGATACTATTAACTTATCAGAAGCTTTATTTTTCTTTCTAGTTTTGTATCCAAGTGCTGGTTTACCCCAAGGAGTAACTGGATTAGCTCTACCTATTGGAGATCTACCTTCCCCTCCACCGTGTGGATGGTCACAAGGGTTCATTACAGATCCTCTTACAGTAGGTCTTATACCCATATGTCTTTTTCTACCAGCTTTACCTATAACAACGTTACCGTGTTCTAAGTTTCCAACTTGTCCTATAGTAGCTTTACAGTTTATGCTTACTAATCTCATCTCTCCAGATGGTAATCTTAATAATGCATTTTTACCTTCTTTAGCCATTAATTGAGCAGATGCTCCAGCAGATCTAACTAACTGAGCTCCTTTTCCTGGCTTTAATTCTACGTTGTGTACTACTGTACCAACTGGCATATCTTTTAATGCCATTGCGTTACCTGGCTTTATATCTGCTTCAGGTCCTGATAATAATGTATCCCCAACTTGTATTCCAACTGGAGCTAATATATATCTCTTTTCCCCATCAGCATAGTTTAATAATGCTATGTTAGCAGTTCTGTTTGGATCATACTCAACAGTAGCAACTTTTGCAGGTATTCCATCTTTGTTTCTCTTGAAATCTATTATTCTATATTTTCTTCTGTTTCCTCCACCTCTGTGACGAACAGTTATTTTACCATGTACGTTTCTACCTGAATGCTTCTTTAACGAAACTAAAAGAGATTTCTCTGGTTCGTTACAAGTTATTTCATCAGAAACTAAAACTGTCATTTGTCTTAAGGCAGGAGAAGTTGGTCTAAACTTTTTTATAGCCATCTGTTTTCCCTCCTTCGTTTATTAAGGTCAATTACATACCTTGGAAGAATTCTATTTCTTTACTATCAGCAGTTAACTTAACTACTGCTTTCTTGAAACTTGCAGTTCTTCCTTCGTATCTACCCATTCTCTTAACTTTTCCATCGTAATTTAAAGTGTTTACTTTATCAACTTTAACTCCGAATATGCTTTCTACAGCTTTTTTTATTTCAGTTTTGTTTGCGCTTTTAGCAACAACAAAAGTATATTTCTTTCCAACCATTTCAGTCATACTTTGCTCAGTTACAACTGGCTTCATTATTATATCATGTGGATTAGTCATTATGCGTACACCTCCTCCACTTTCTTAACTGCATCTGTAGTTATTACGAAAGTATCGTACTTTAATATGTCATAAACGTTTATAGTGTTAACTGTAGCAGCTTGAACACCTTCTATGTTTCTAGCTGATTTTACAACGTTCTCGTTCTTTTCAGCTGTTACTACTAAAGCTTTCTTAGAAGCATTTATGTTTTTTAATATTTGAACGAATTCTTTAGTTTTTGGAGCTTCCATGTTTAAAGCATCTAAAACTATTACTTCGCTATTTTGAACTTTAGATGATAAAGCTGATTTTATAGCTAATCTTCTAACTTTCTTTGGTAAAGTGTAACTGTAATCTCTTGGCTTAGGTGCAAAAGCAACTCCTCCACCAACCCATTGTACAGCTCTTATAGAACCTTGTCTAGCTCTACCAGTTCCTTTTTGTTTCCAAGGTTTTCTTCCGCCACCTCTAACTTCTGCTCTAGTTTTAGCAGATTGAGTACCTTGTCTCTTGTTTGCTAATTGATTCTTAACTACTTCGTATAAAACGTGCTCGTTAACTTCAACACCGAATATAGCTTCTGCTAATTCGATTTCTCCAACATTTTGTCCATTAACATTTAATATATTTAATTTTGGCATTGTGCTTCCTCCTTTCTTAGGTTAGTTATTATTTAGAAGCCTTAACTGCTTCTTTTATAGTTACTACTGAACCTTTAGCTCCTGGTATAGCACCTTTAACTAATATAAGGTTCTTTTCAGCATCTACTCTAACTACTTCTAAGTTTTGAACAGTTACTGTAACGCTACCCATGTGACCAGCTAGTTTTTTGTTTTTGAAAACTCTACCTGGGAAAGAACATGCTCCCATTGAACCTGGTCTTCTGTGGTATCTAGAACCGTGAGATTCAGGACCTCTAGATTGTCCATGTCTTTTTATAGGACCTTGGAATCCCTTACCTTTACTTGTTCCAGTAACATCTATCATTTCTCCAGCTGCAAATATGTCAGCCTTCATTTCTTGTCCTACTGTGAACTCTTCAACTGAATCCATTCTGAATTCTTTTAAGTGTTTCTTTAATACGTTAGCAGCAGCAAGATGTCCTTTTTGAGGCTTGTTTAAAGATTTCTCTTTAGCATCTTGGAAACCTATTTGAACTGCATTGTATCCTTCTTTTTCTATTGTTTTTATTTGAGTAACCACTACTGGTCCTGCTTCAACAACAGTTACAGGTACTACATTCCCTGCTTCAGTGAATATTTGAGTCATTCCTAACTTCTTACCTAATATTCCTTTCATATCGCACCTCCTATAATCTTACAGCGGATTATGAATTTTCATAATCATTCTAAGATAGTTGCCTTATAGGATCGTATCTTAGAGGCTTATCTTATAACTTTATTTCTATATCAACACCAGCTGGTAAGTCTAACTTCATTAATGAGTCAACTGTTTTAGGTGTTGGATTTGCTATGTCTATTAATCTCTTATGAGTTCTTATTTCGAACTGCTCTCTAGAGTCTTTATACTTGTGTACAGCTCTTAATATAGTTATAACTTGCTTTTCAGTTGGTAGTGGCACAGGTCCTGAAACTTGTGATCCAGCTTTTTTAGCAGTTTCAACTATTTTTCCAGCTGAAAAATCTAATAATTTGTGATCATATGACTTTAATCTTATTCTTATTTTTCCATTGTTAGCCATTTTAGTTTCCCTCCTTTATCGTACGTTTAAATTTTTTAGTTACGCACGACTGATACCGATACACAGTTCCGGGTGTGTTGTGTTTTTTAAAAAACCGGCATCTCGTCGCCTATCTCTAGGATATTACTTTACTTTTTCTTACATTTCGCATCTCTCAAGCACACTATTATATTTTATATCATTTTTTACTTTTTTTCAAGTTTTTTTTATGATTTTACAAAATATTTTTTATATGTAATCTTCATTACATTTTTTTGTTGAGGATCTTTACGGGTACTACGTTAGTATATCTTTTTTTAATAACTTTGTCAATAATTTTCATACTTCCAAAGTTTAGATAATTTTTTTAAATTACATTGTTTTTTAGAACAAAAAAAGAAAGATGAATATTCATCTTTCTTTTTATTTATGTTAAGAATAAGAGAATTATTCTACTATAGAAGCAACAACACCTGATGCTACTGTTCTTCCACCTTCTCTTATTGCAAATCTTAATCCTTCTTCTATTGCTATTGAGTTTATTAACTCTATGTTCATTTGGAT
>NZ_JBOFKN010000012.1:0-1211 GCF_051657365.1 Paraclostridium sp. | reverse complement strand
TTAATTGTTAAAGTCAAGAACTTTTTTCAAAACTTTCAAGTTTTACTTGTTTGCGTTTGTCGCTCTCAACGAATATTAGTGTACCATATGTATCTGCTTAACTATTTATTTATATTATATCTTTATCTCTAAAATACATCATTTACTCTTAAATTCATCAAATTTCACTCTAATTTAAACTTTGATACACTTGGTTAAGTTTTATTACTTTTTTAATGTTTTTCAAAGCAGTTTCATAAGATCTACTATTATTTTCTCTTTTTTCTTCTCATATTATTAGTATTTTATCTTACTTTTATATTCATGTATAAAAATTTCTTCTTATATCCATTTATCTTTCTTTCTATTATTTTGTATTATTTTATCTATTTATTTTCGTTTAAACCTCGTAATTAGATATCTTTTCTCAGGATCAATTAATAATTAATTTCTTAAATATAATTATTATCTTTTGAATTAACTAAAAAGCTCGATAAATATCTATCTATTAATATAAAAATTATTTTATAAAACTTATATAGAAAATGCTTTTTCAACATCTATATTTATTCTTACTTTAATATAACTTAAACTTCCTAAATTAAATATTTAGCTCTTTTTTTAAATCCATAGTATATTACTTATAAATTTATTTATTACTTATTTGAAACACCTATAACTAAAGTAGCTAAAATCTTGATATATCTCTACTAAGGAAAAATCTTATAATTAAGAATACTCCCTCGATTCCTAGACAGACTAACTATTATCAAACTATACACTCTATTTATTGTAGGCTGACTAACCACTAGTATTAAATATTTTATACAAAAAATATTTAATACTTACAACTAACTATATTCTGTTAATCATTTTAGAATCTTTTGTATGAGTATAAAATAATTATCTCAAAATATAGATAATTTATTAGTTATATTTTATTTGAAAATTACTAAAAACAATGACAGGGTAGTAAATAATAAAAAATAACAAAATATATTTCCATCTAAAATCGCTTCTACAAGTACTAACTATTTGATTAATTATATTATAAATTTAAAATATATCTAAACTATCTTTAAAAAGATTTATTTTTTTAAACAAAAAAAACACTTGTTATTACAACAAGTGTTTTGGTGACTCGCCAGGGAATCGAACCCTGGACACCGTGATTAAAAGTCACGTGCTCTACCGACTGAGCTAGCGAATCAAATATAAAAAATCTGGCAACA
>NZ_JBOFKN010000011.1:0-4030 GCF_051657365.1 Paraclostridium sp. | reverse complement strand
GTATTTCATTACATAAATAAACATATCATATTAAAAATAATAAATTTATTTTTTAATATAATATGTTTGTTTTTTAATTCTATAACATAATAACTATATTTTAGAGTTTATAGATTGCACTTTTTTACAAATATCTATTTAAGATTATAATAAAAAATATGATTATAAATAAAATAATTATTTTATTTATAATCATATTTTTTATTATTTTAGTATTAATTTTAAATTAATTATTACGTTTTAAAATACTTAAAATAATATAACTTTTAAATCTATCCTTTTATTAATGCCATAATATATCACATATTTACAAACAAATTTCATAAACAGCTACGTTTACATCTGTACATATGTTTACATTTACGTTTACACCAACATTTACGTTTTCACATTTAAAAACGTACACGTAAAAAGTTGTGGATTCGTTTATGTTTACGTATACGTAAACGTAGTTAACAACGTAAAAACATGTGAAGATGTATCTAAAAATAGATCTGTAAACGTACAAATAAATATATTCATTTATGTAGTATCTTTACAAGCCGCTTACGTCAATTAGTAATCTTTGAAATATTTAACTATAAAACTTGCAATATTGTAAGTAATTATTTTCTTTTGTTTATAAAAGTAACATATTTTATAATAAATTTTATAATAAACTAAGACTCAATTCAGTTCGAGTAAATCTTAAACCAAAGTTATCTAAAACTTGTATTTTTAATATTTTTCTAGTAGATAGAAATATAAAAAACACTATCAGTTAAAAACTGATTTCAACATTTAATAAAAAAAATAATTTTTTATTCTTTATATAAATTTTTATTCTTTATGTATATATTTATAATAATAGGAAATATTAAATTTATAATAAAACTTCTTGATAATATAAGACCTATAATTTAGTTTGTAACAAGGCTAAAGTTAAATTCCTCTCTACTTATAATAATTACTATAAGTATTATAATCAATTCCATAAAAAAAGCTCAGTATTTAGCTATGAATTTGCAAAAAGGTGCAATTTAAATTGCACCTTTTTGCAAGTTTTTATTAAATAATTAACTTTTTCTCTATTAAATAACTGAATTTCCCACTAACCTTCGTAGAGTATTAAGACGTTTTAAACCTTTTTCATCTAGTTGTAATACCTCTAGGTATTTACTTATTGTGTCTTGCTCTGTGAAATGTACTAACTTATGAGCCTCATAACATAACCTTACTAAGTTTTTATATTCATCTGTTGAATCTTTATTTTTCTTTATATTTCTATAAGCTAGTAGAATATTGTTTTCAGAAATTACATAATATAGATTTTCATACGCATGACTTTTATTCATCCACACAAACCTAACTATTGTGATATATTCATTTCTGAATATCCTAAATTTTAGACCCGTACATTCCTAATTTTGTCAGTCTTCTTATTGACATCCTAACCATAAATATTTTATTAGAACCTAGGTCTATCACAACTCGACTGCCTCCAGTTCGCATTTCATGTAAGAATTGTATTTCTTCTACTTACGATTGCTCTCAAAGCATTTAGCGAGCTTATAATCTCTAATTATTTACTTAACTAAACGCTATCTGTATCCTTTGGCAAGGCATTTCAAGAGCTTCCCATTCTACCTATCATAATAATAGTTCTAATATCTGAATTTAATCAGCTTATTAGACTAGTTTTAATCTTCATAGACTTTGTCTAGCAACAAGTCGCACTATACATTTACGCTAGTTTAATTGCCTACTATCTCTCACTAAATTGATTAGATTGAGAATACAGTTCTCTGATTTTCTAAGTATATTTAAACTTTCGTTTATGTCTGAATTTACAAGTCCAAAACTACTTACAAAAAGATCTCTCAATATTTTTCTTGATTTATCATAATTTTTCTTTAATTTCTAATTGTTTTTCGTCAATATTAGGTTTGAATTTAAAGCTTAACTTCATTTATTTTACTTCCTAGCATAGCTATCTATATATTTATTGCAACTATACATCGCTATATAGTCAACTATGTATTATATGAGGTGAATGAAATTGTAAAAAAAATATCAATACAACATTAGATGAAGAACTATACAAAAGCATTAGAATGTTAGCACTTCAAAAAGGAGTTAATACTAACGATTTAATCGAAGAAGGAATGAAACTTATAATTGACAGAGAAAGTAAGAAAAACAAGTCATAATGTATATACTCTTAACTATGATAAATAGTGCTATTTTACTGTATTCAATAAATTTATATACATAAATGTTTACATTTGTGTATATGTCAACGTTTATGTATACAATTGTGGAAATGTTTATGATTAAGATGCTAGAAACAGTTACGGAAATGTATATATTATAAAATTCTATAATATATATAAATCAAATTTTTTTAATTTATACAAGATAAAAGTGAATACTTTCCAAATAACTAAACTAAATTAATTTATATTTTAAACCTCATTTTCTTTTTTATTTATTAATTAGTTAATTTAATTTTATAAAACTATTTTTATATTAAATAATTTAAATTATCATCTAAAATTTTTATTGGTTTTTATTGGAAGAAGATATATAATACTATATAATAATTAAAATAAGGTGGTAACTATTTTATGATTACTATAATTAATATACTAAAAGCTATTTTTCCATTAATATTAAGTTCAATTTTCTTCATCTATCTAGTAAATTATCTAAATTCCAAAAATAAAAAATCTAAAAATCTTATACAAAAAAAACTCAAGAAAATTATATAGCTTGTAGCATAGCTTTTGGTATACTATTAGGAACTTTTTTTCAAAATTATTTAGGTCCATCAGCCATAACTTATGGTATGTTTTTAGGTTTACTTATAGGAATATTATTAGAAACTAAAAAAAGTACTTAAACTAAATGCAGCTGCTACTGATTATTTAAACACTTTCCAAGTATTTCATAACTTAGATATTTCATTATTCGAAGCTACCTTAAATAAATAATAAAGATCATCTACATTTTTCAAATGTTATTAGCTATTTAGGTGCTATATTTTCAAATATTCCTTTCAGTCTTTCATATATACTATCACCAATAATTTTTCTTCTATATTTTTTTATCAATACTGAATTATTATTTATATCAAACTCCAATTAATTACTTCATTTTTACTATTGTTGATGATTAAATAATAACAAAAATCATAGTCAACAGGAAATATTATCATGTTGCTACGCTTTTGTCGATTCATCTCTCACTTACCTTTGCTTAAGAAATGAGATTTCCCTCAATTTAAGTTAAATAAACTTAGTTTTTTTACTTGCTATTTAGTTTTACAAATAACTATATATATTATTTTTATATAAAAGTAATTCTTATTAAGCATTTGCTATTTAGCAACATAAGTTTGCTTAAAAAGAAAATGTCTTTACAATTTTTTGATAAAAAAATAAATAATACATTCCTTTATTAAACAAGGGCTTCTTCCTAATTATATTCATCTATTTATATCTAAGTCTCGAATAATTACACCAGCAGAGCTAGTCGAAATTCTAAAAAGAGTAAATGTAAATATTTCCTTCAAAATTTTTCCTAATATAAAGAAAAGTAAATTTTTATATAATACAACTAATATATTGTTTTTTCTCAATCAATAAAGAGCTTAAAATTTTTTAGATATATCACCTCTATTAACCTAAAGCAGAGAAGATAATTTTAAATATATATATGTGTGTGTTTTCACAAACGTAAATGTAAACATAACTGTAAGTGTATTTATAAACATATTCACAATTATTTCCTTAAATATCTTTTCATTTATAATTTTTATTCGAATTCTTATGTAATAGTTTGTGTTTACATCAACATAATTGTTTACATTTTTGTTGCTACATATATTTTATTCTATAATACCTAAATATCTTATATTTCTATTTATCATTTATATTTGTTTTTTTGTTTGTCTATATGTTTGTTTTTTTATTTACATTTTTTTTAATTTTATCATACTTACTATAGTTTATTTAAAAGACTTTTTTATTGATTTCTATATATCTATTTT
>NZ_JBOFKN010000010.1:0-57755 GCF_051657365.1 Paraclostridium sp. | reverse complement strand
AAAGATTATGCGGTTGTTATAGCAAAGAGGATACACCTGTTCCCATTCCGAACACAGAAGTTAAGCTCTTTAGCGCCGATGGTACTTGGTGGGAAGCTGCCTGGGAGAGTAGGACGTAGCCGCGTAATCTTTTTTTGTTTTACATAGGGGCGGTGATGAGTTATATTTGCGTTTGAAGTCATAAAGCTGAGTAGATGTTTTAAATGACTTCTGCACTGCAAATATAACTCTCACTTAGTTCTGTAAAACTAATAAAAATATTACACGGGAAGTAATAAAAAATAAATTATAAAAAAATTTATAAAAAGTAGTATATAAATCTAAAAATGGGACATTATATAAGTATAAATAAATACTCAATCTCCCCCATTAAAAGGTCTCTATCCCCCATAGAGGCTTTATTTTTTTTATTTATAAATAAATGTTGTGTATGAAGCTTTTTATGTATAACATTTACTATATAACCTATTAGGAGGTATTTATATGAAATATTACGATACATATAGACTTGTAAAAAGTGAAGATTTAAATCATCATGGAACCTTATTTGCAGGAAGAATGAGTGAATGGTTTGTTGAAAGCTGTTTTATAACTGTTGCAAATGAGTATAAGCATCCTGAAAATTTAGTTTGCTTGAAAGTTCATGAAGTTAAATTTACTAAACCTATAAGAAAAGGTGATATTATAAATATAAAATCAAAAATTATATATGCTGGGAAAACAAGTTTAACTGTTTATGGTAAAGTTATTAGAGATGATAGCATAGTTGTTGAAGGGTTTTTAACTTTTGTTTGTGTGGACTTAGATGGAGTTAAAATGCCTCATAATTTAGTTATTGATGAACCTTCTACACAAGAGGATGTAGAGCTTTTAGATAAAGTTAAAAATTTAAGAAAATAATTGATTAAAATTGATTAAAGAGAGCTATCTAGGAAGTAGATAAGCTCTTTTTTATTGGAAAATATTTAATATATTACGATTAGAAATGAAAACTATAGGATATTTTAGCATATTTTAAAATAAAAATATTTAAAATATGCTAAATAAGAGAATATTAATATAGAGTGATGAAAATTATAAAAGCTATGATATAATTAAGATAGTATATTGTGAACTAATGTTCGGTTAGGAGTGGATATTGTGGAATTTGAAATTCAATCGGAGTATAAGCCAACAGGGGATCAACCTGAGGCTATAAACAAAATTGTTAATGCTATAGATAATAATGAAAGATTTAGTACACTATTAGGAGTTACAGGGTCAGGGAAGACATTTACTATGGCTAATATTATACAACAAGTAAAAAAACCTACATTAATAATAGCACATAATAAAACATTGGCAGCTCAGCTTTATGAAGAGTTTAAAGCATTTTTCCCTGAAAATTCAGTTGAATATTTTGTAAGTTACTATGATTATTATCAGCCAGAGGCTTATGTAGCTCATAGTGATACCTATATAGAAAAAGATGCTAGTATAAATGACGAGATAGATAAATTACGACATTCAGCGACTGCTGCTATATTAGAAAGAAGAGATTGTATAATCATATCTTCTGTATCGTGTATATATGGTTTAGGGGACCCGGAAGATTATAAGGAACTTATGGTATCTTTAAGACCTGGAATGGAAAGAGATAGAGATGAAATTATAAAAAGATTAATAGATATACAGTATGAAAGAAATGATGTTAACTTTACTCGAGGAACATTCAGAGTTAGAGGTGATATTTTAGAAATTTTCCCAGCTAATACAGATGAAAGAGCTATTAGAATAGAATTTTTTGGGGATGAAATAGATAGAATAACAGAAATAGATTATTTAACAGGTAAAATAGTTGGACTTAGGAATCACATAGTTATATTCCCTGCATCTCACTATGTTACGACACCAGAAAGAATAGAAAAAGCTATTGTAGATATACAAGATGAGTTGAAAGATAGAATAGATTATTTCAAAGAGAATGAAAAGCTTATAGAGGCACAAAGAATTGATCAGAGAACTAGATATGATATAGAGATGTTAAAAGAAATAGGTTTTTGTCAGGGAATTGAGAACTACTCTAGACATATAACAGGGAGAAAACCTGGAGATAAGCCATATACACTTATGGACTTCTTTCCGGATGACTATTTAATAATAATAGATGAATCTCATGTAACAGTTCCTCAAATTAGAGGGATGTATGCTGGAGATAGGTCAAGAAAAACTTCTCTTATAGATAATGGGTTTAGATTACCTTCAGCTTATGATAATAGACCTTTGAATTTTAATGAATTTGAACAAAATATAAATCAAATATTATTTGTAACGGCAACTCCAGGGCCTTATGAAATTGAGCATTCTACTACTATAGCTGAACAGATAATAAGACCTACTGGATTATTAGATCCGATTATAGAAGTTAGACCTATAAACAATCAAATAGATGATTTAGTTGGAGAAATAAATGGTATTGTAGACAAAGGTGAAAGAGTACTTATAACAACATTGACTAAGAAAATGAGTGAAGACTTAACTAATTATCTTAAAGAGATAGGTATAAAAGTTAAGTATTTACATTCTGATATTGATACTTTAGAAAGAATAGAAATAATTAGAGATTTGAGATTAGGTAAGGTTGATGTATTAGTGGGTATAAACTTGTTAAGAGAAGGCCTAGATATTCCAGAAGTTTCATTAGTTGCTATTTTAGATGCAGATAAAGAAGGATTTTTAAGATCTGAAACATCACTTATACAGACTATAGGTAGAGCTGCTAGAAATGAGCATGGTAGAGTTATAATGTATGCAGATAAAATAACTAGATCTATGCAAAGTGCAATAGATGAAACAAAGAGAAGAAGAGAAATACAAACGCACTATAACCAAGAACATGATATAATTCCTCAGACTATTAAAAAAGGAATAAGAAAAGGAATTGAAGCTACTGTAGTTGCTGATGAAGAAGTTGTATATGGTCAGATAAATGAAAATGATGAAGATAGTATTAGAGAGTCTATAGACAATCTTCAAGCTGAGATGATGGAAGCTGCACAAAACCTTCAATTTGAAAGAGCTGCTCAATTAAGAGATAAGATAAAGGAATTAGAAGAAAAGTTAAAATAAGAAACTATATAATAAGCATAAATGATTAAAAATGTATTATGAAAGGATTAAAATTATGAATGATAAAATTATAATAAAAGGAGCTAAAGAGCATAATTTAAAAAATGTTGATTTAACTTTACCAAGAGATAAGTTTATAGTTTTTACAGGTCTTTCTGGATCAGGGAAATCATCTTTAGCATTTGATACTATATACGCAGAAGGACAACGAAGATACGTAGAAAGTTTATCTGCATATGCAAGACAGTTTTTAGGACAGATGGAGAAGCCTAATGTTGAATATATAGAAGGTCTATCTCCCGCTATATCTATAGATCAAAAGACAACATCAAAAAATCCACGTTCAACAGTGGGTACAGTAACTGAAATATATGATTATTTAAGATTATTATTTGCTAGAGTTGGAGAAGTACATTGTGCAACTTGTGGGAAAAAAATAAGCCAAATGACGATACAAGAGATAGTTGATAAAATGATGGATTTTCCAGAAAGAACTAAGTTGCAGATATTATCTCCTGTAGTTAGAGGTCAAAAGGGAACGCATAAAAAAGTTATAGAGAATATAAAAAAAGAAGGTTTTGTAAGAATAAGAGTGGATGGAAGTAATTATGAAGTTACTGATGAAATTGAAATAAATAAAAATCAAAAACATAATATAGAAGTTGTAGTTGATAGAATCGTAATGAAAGAAGGTATAGAAACTAGACTGGCAGATTCTATAGAAACGGCAGTAAAATTATCTGACGGACTTGTTATAGCTCAAATTATAGAAGGCGATGAAATTCTCTATTCAACTAAATTTGCTTGCCCAGAGCATGGCATAGGTATAGAAGAACTATCACCTAGAATGTTTTCTTTTAATAGTCCATTTGGGGCTTGTGATACATGTAATGGACTAGGCGAAAGTAAAGAAGTAGATCCAGATCTTGTAGTTCCTAATAAAGAGCTTTCTATAAAGCAAGGTGCTATAGCAGCGTGGGGATCAGTAGGAACTAACGATGATACTTATTATAGTAAAATGGTAAAAAGTTTAGCTGATAAATTTAAAGTAGATTTATCTACACCATTTAAAGATTTACCAGAAGATTTTGTACAAGAGTTACTTTATGGACATGATAACGTAATGGTTGAATTTGTTTATGAATCTAAATATGGTGGAAATAGATTATATAAAGCTCCTTTTGAAGGGGTTATAGTAAATCTAGAAAGACGATATAAAGAAACAAATTCAGAGCACTCAAGAGAAAAAATAGAGGAGTTTATGGGTGAGAGACCTTGCCCAAGATGCAAAGGTAATAGATTAAGAAAAGAAGTACTTTCTGTATTAGTAGATAATAAAAATATAATGGAAGTAACGGATTACTCAGTTAATGAACTTATAGATTATATTGAAAATATAAACTTAACAGAAAAACAAAAGTTCATAGCACATGAAATACTAAAAGAAATAAAAGGTAGAGCATCATTTTTAAGAGATGTTGGATTAGATTATTTAACATTATCGAGAAAAGCAGGAACTTTATCAGGAGGAGAAGCTCAACGTATTAGATTAGCTACTCAAATAGGATCTGCGCTAGTAGGAGTTTTATATGTATTAGATGAGCCGAGTATAGGATTACATCAAAGAGATAATGATAGATTAATTAAAACTTTAAGACATTTAACTGATATAGGAAATACTCTTATAGTAGTAGAACATGATGAAGATACTATGAGAGAAGCTGATTATATTGTAGATATAGGACCTGGAGCAGGAGTTCATGGTGGAGAAATTGTGGCAGAAGGTGTGTTAGATGAGATACTTAGAAACTCTAATTCACTAACAGGACAGTATTTAAGTGGCAAAAAAACTATAAAAATACCAGAAGTTACAAGAGAAGGTAATGGAAATATTATAGAAATAGTAAAAGCTACTGAAAATAACCTAAAAAATATAAATGTTAAAATACCATTAGGCAAATTTACATGTATAACAGGAGTATCTGGGTCTGGAAAAAGTACATTAATAAATGATATTTTATATAAAGGAATAGCTACAAAGATAAATAGATTAAGAGAAAGACCAGGTAAACATAAAGAGATTAAAGGGATAGAAAATATAGATAAGATAATAAATATAGATCAAAGCCCTATAGGAAGAACACCTCGCTCAAATCCTGCTACGTATACAGGCGTGTTTGATTTAATAAGAGATTTATTTGCATCTACAAATGAAGCTAAATCTAGAGGTTATCAAAAGGGAAGATTTAGTTTTAATGTTAAAGGTGGTAGATGTGAAGCTTGTAAGGGAGACGGTATAATAAAAATAGAAATGCACTTCCTTCCAGATGTTTATGTTCCTTGTGAAATATGCAAGGGAGAAAGATATAATAGAGAAACTCTACAAGTTAAGTATAAAGATAAAACTATTGCAGATGTTTTAGATATGAATGTTGAAGAAGCTTTTAATTTCTTTGAAAATATACCAACAATAAGAAGAAAACTAGAAACTCTTATGGATGTAGGTCTTTCATATATAAAATTAGGACAACCATCAACTCAGTTATCAGGAGGAGAAGCTCAAAGGGTAAAACTTGCTACAGAATTAAGCAAAAGAGCAACAGGAAAGACTTTATATATATTAGATGAACCTACTACAGGACTTCATGTGGCTGATGTAGATAAACTAATAGATGTTTTACAAAAATTAGCTGATACAGGAAATACTATAGTTGTAATAGAGCATAATTTAGATGTGATAAAAACATGTGATTATATAATAGATCTTGGACCAGAAGGAGGAGATAAAGGTGGTAAAATAGTTGCTACCGGGACTCCTAAAGAAGTATCTAAAGTAGCTGGTTCATATACTGGATTATTCTTAAAAAAATACTTTGAAAGATAAAATGAACTACAAAAATGAGGATGTATTTACATCCTCATTTTTATTTAGCATTATTAATTTGTAGCTTCTCTTTGAGCTAACTCCTTTTCATACTCAGCAAACTCAGGCTCTGAACCATATATAAAGTGGTCGGGTCTAATTTCTAACCACTTAGCAGGATGCTTAGAGTAATCATGAATACTAGGATCGTATTTTATACGAACTCTATGTCTTTCATGTTCTGGATCAGGAAGCGGTATAGCTGATAATAGTGATTTTGTATATGGATGAAGAGGATTAGCATATAATTCTTCAGAAGTTGTTAATTCAACCAACTTACCGTGATGCATAACCCCTATACGATCACTTATATATTTAACCATTGAAAGGTCATGTGCTATAAATAAATATGTTAATCCTTTTTCCTTTTGTAATTTTCTAAGTAAGTTTACAACTTGAGCTTGGATAGAAACGTCAAGTGCAGATATTGGCTCATCTGCAATTATAAACTTAGGTTGTATAGCTAATGAACGAGCTATACCTATACGTTGTCTTTGTCCACCAGAAAATTCGTGAGGATATCTTCCTGCATGTTGCTCATTAAGACCAACGGTTCTTAAAAGTTCATATACAGTTTGAGTTCTTTCTTCTTTAGTTTTACATAAACCATGTATATCAAGTCCTTCAGCTATTATATCCATAACCGTCATACGAGGATTAAGACAAGCCATAGGATCCTGGAAAATCATTTGCATATTTTTATTTACAAAAGCTTTAACATCTTTGTCTAATTTATGATTTGATATGTTTTTGCCATCAAATATTATTTCTCCTTCAGTTGGATCATACAATCTTATAATAGTTCTACCAGTAGTAGATTTACCAGAACCAGATTCACCAACAAGACCAAAAGTTTCTCCTTCATAAATATGGAAAGTTACATCATCAACAGCCTTAACAACACTTTTCTTATCGATAGGGAAGTATTGCTTAAGATTTTTAACTTCTAATAATTTTTTCTTACTCATTTGAAGACACCTTCTTTCTTCCTATGCTGGCAGGTCTTTCTACTTTAGGTGCTGATGGATGAAGTAGCCATGTAGCAGCAGTGTGAGTATCACTAACTTTAAACATAGGAGGTTCTGCGATAAAATCTATTTTAAGTGCATTTGTATTACGTAGTGCAAATGCATCTCCAGGTGGTGGATTCATTAAGTCTGGAGGAGTACCGGGTATATTATATAAATCATTTTGGCCTACATCTAAACTAGGCATAGAAGCTAACAAGCCCCAAGTATATGGATGCTGAGGGTCATAGAAAACATCATCAGATGTACCTACTTCTATTATTTTACCAGCATACATAACTGCAACTCTATCTGCCATATTAGCAACAACCCCGAGGTCATGAGTTATGAATATAACAGCAACTCCAGTTTTTCTTTGTAAATCTTTTATAAGTTCTAGTATTTGAGCCTGTATAGTAACATCAAGAGCAGTAGTAGGTTCATCAGCTATAAGAACCTTAGGGTTACAAGCAAGTGCGATAGCTATAACTATACGCTGACGCATACCACCTGAAAATTGATGAGGATATTGCTTAGCTCTTTTTTCAGGGAAAGGAATACCAACAAGATCTATAAGTTCGATGGCTTTTTTCATAGCTTCATCTTTAGATAAACCTTGATGTTTGATTATTCCCTCTGAAATTTGTTTTCCTATAGTAGTAGTAGGGTTTAAAGAAGTCATAGGATCTTGGAATATCATAGCGATATCTTTACCTCTTATCGATTCCATTTCCTTCTCGGGTAACTTAGCTAAATTTTTACCGTTGAATAATATTTCTCCTTCTTTGATAATCGCATTTGAAGACATTATTCTCATTATTGTTTTACATGCAACTGACTTACCAGAACCAGACTCACCAACTATAGCAAGAGTTTCACCTTTATGTAAATCAAATGTAACATTTCTTACAGCTTGAACTTCGCCACCAAAAGTTTTGAAGTGAACTTTTAAATTTTTAACCTGTAATAATTTTTCTTTTTCCATAAAATTCATCCCCTTTCTAACTATTGATTACGCATTTTAGGGTCAACTGCATCCCTTAATCCATCTGCAAGTAAATTCAAGCTAAATATTAATAAACAAATTACCAATGATGGTATAAACATCATATAAGGATTTGTTTGTAATTGTTTAAACCCATCGTTTATTAATACTCCTAGTGATGCATATGGAGGTTGTAGTCCTAAACCTATGAAGCTAAGGAATGCCTCGTAGAATATAGCGTTAGGTAATGAGAACATCATCATAACAACTACAGGACCTATTATATTAGGGAATAAATGTTTAATTATTATTTTCTTATCAGAAGATCCTAATGTTCTAGAAGCCAAAACGAACTCTTGATTCTTGATTCTAAGAACATGAGAACGAACTATTCTAGACATTCCGGTCCAAGCTGATATTGCCATTGCAAGAGACATAGATAAAACACCAGGTTCAAACACTAATATAAATAATGTTAATATTACAAGACTAGGTATACCTGTTAATATCTCTATGAAACGTTGCATATACATATCTACTTTGCCACCGTAATAAGCAGAAATACCACCGTAAGTAACACCTATTAATAAATCATAAACAGCAGCTAGTATAGCTATGAATAAAGAAACTCTAGCACCACTCCAAGTACGAGTCCATAAATCACGACCTAGGTCATCTGTTCCAAACCAATAGTTAGTACTATCATCTACTCCTTTTCTTTCATAAACATCAACTTTAGATACTTTGCCATCATAACTTGTTTCATTTTTACTACCATCCATTATTCCTATAGAAGAAACAACTGGAACTCTTGGAGGAAGTTTAGCATGGCTAAGATTTTGTTGGTCATAAGAATACTTATTAAACATTGGTCCAAATATAGTAAGAAAGCATATTACAGATAAAATTATTAAACCTGTAAGAGCACCTTTATTTCTAAATAATCTTTTTCTAGCATCTTGCCAAAACGTTAAACTAGGTCTAGTTATAGCCTCGTGCTGAGTCATATCAGCAGGACTAACTTCGAATAAGTCGGAAGTAAGTTGAACTTCTTTGCCATCAATAATAACTTTATCCATCATTAAGCTTTCCCCCCTGCAACACGTATTCTAGGATCTATAATTCCATAAAGTATATCAACTAATAATATTACACCTATATAAAGTGCACTATAGAATATAGAAACTCCTGATATACAGAATAAGTCATTTGTTGTTATAGATGATACTAATAAATCACCTAATCCAGGAACTGCGAAAACCTTTTCAACAACTAGAGAACCTGTAAGTAAACCAACAGTTAAAGGTCCCAACATAGTAACAACAGGTATTAATGCATTTCTTAAAGCATGCTTTATTATTACTGCTGCTTTCGTTAAACCTTTAGATTTTGCAGTAACTATGTAATCTGCATTTAGAACTTCAACAAGTTCAGTTCTAGTAAAACGAGCGATACTTGCTATTGAGAAAAATGCCAATGCTATAGATGGTAATACTGTCCAAGCATATCTAAAATCAGATCCTATAGGCATTCCCCATGTAACTGGGAAAATTTGGTGTTTTGTTGTTAAATACAATTGAAGAAGTGCTGCTAATACAAATGATGGAACTGAAACTCCTAAGACAGAGATAACAGTAGCAAAATAATCCCAAAAAGTATTCTTTTTAAGTGCGGCTACGATACCTAAAGTTAAACCAACTGTACTTCCTATAACCAGAGCTTGAGCTCCTAGCATAGCAGAAGGTTTTAAACGAGTACTTATTAGGTCCTCAACCTTTTTGTTATCATACTTGAAAGATCTTCCTAAATCCCCTGTAAATACACCTGTCATGTACCTTACATACTGAACTGGAACTGGTGCATCAAGACCATATTGTTTGTTAATCATTTCAACTTGTTGTGCGTTTAACTTTTCATCATTAAATGGGCTTCCAGGTAATAGTCGTACCAAGAAAAATGTAACTGAAATAACAATTAATAATGTCATCAACATAAGCGTAAGACGTTTTAAAATATAGCGACCCATCGCTACACCCCCTTGAATAAAATAGTATTATTTAAAAATAAATTCTGATAAAAAATTAGTACCAGAATTTGAAAACAAGTTAATAAAAAACATTTACATTTATATATAATATTTATGTTACATATAACATTATTAGTACATTAAAAAGCTTAGAAATAAATTGCTCAAAGATATGATTAAACCAGATGATAAAAGTGAATTAGTATTAGCAAATTGATATTTTTTGTTTATATAGTCGTCTATAGTTATATTTCCATCAGATAAAATGCCTCTACTTTTTTGAATTTGATTATTTACTTTGTTGTATGCGTAGATAGTTAAATTAAAGACGCCTTGTTCTGTCACATAAAAAAATACTCCAATTGATAAAAATATCATTCCTATTACAAAAGATGCATTTATAAAAGAAAATCTTTCAAAATTCTTAAATATACAGAATAAAAAACTAAGTACTAAATTTACTGAAATTAATTTATGGAATCTTTTCAACTAAGAATCCCTCCTGTCGTAAATTCAATTTACTAAATTATACAAGTTAGGTTTAATATAATATTAATACGGTTTGTGCTAAAAAACAATCATTTATATAAAAAATTTATAATATTTAAAAAATTTAAATGGAGGATTTTCATATAGAAGGTATAAATATATTAAATAGGGCATGTTTTAAAATATGCATGTGAATATAAAAACATATCAAAAAAATAAAAATTCAAAAAATAATGACATTTATCAAAAACTATCCTATAATTTAAATTAACAAGAAGAATGGTAAAAAAAAGAAATAAGGGGGATATGTTATGGTTTTTAAGAAAAAAATGGCTGTAATGTGTGCAACATCAGCTATAGCTGTAATGGCTTTAGTTGGTTGTAGTAGTACAGGAGGAGATACATCTAGTGGAGGAAGTAGTAGTGGGAAAGGAGAAGGCGATGCATTAAAAGTATTAGCAAATGAAAATGCTAGAGCTGCTATCGCTATGTCTGTAGACAGACAAGCTATGTGTGATACTATATTAAATAATGGAACTATACCAGCATCATATTATGTAGCAGAAAAATTAGCTTATAATGAAGCTGGGAAAGATTATAGAGAAGTAGCTGGACCTATGGGTTATGAACATAATGATGAAGAAGCTGCTAAAACATGGGAAAAAGCTAAAGAAGAAGTTGGATTTGATACAGTTACATTAGAATTATTAACATTTGACTCTGAAAGTAGTAAAAGACAAGCAGAGTTTATGCAAGCAGAGCTACAAGGAGCACTTCCAGGATTAAAGGTAGAGATAAAAACACAACCATTTAAACAAAAGCTAGAGTTAGAAGGAAAAGGGGATTTCCATTTATCATATGCAGGATGGAATCCAGATTATCCAGATCCATTAACATTCTTAGAAACTATGCAAGAAGGAATACAATATGCTACAAATACAAGCTATAAAAATGCAGATTATAATAAACTTATAGAAGAAGCTAAATCTGCAGAGACTCAAGAGGAAAGTTGGGCAAAGTTTGCAGAAGCTGAGAAAATAATGTTAGAAGATGCTTATTTAGTACCGTTAACTCAATCAGGGGTATCTTATTTACAAAAACCATATGTAAGTGGCAGACTTACTCCATCATTTGGGGTTCCAGCAATATATAATTGGGTTGAATTAGGAGAAGGTAAAAAAGATCTTAATATAACAAGTGCTTCAGATATACCTACTTTAGATATAAGTAAAGCAGAAGATACAGTTTCTTCTGAGGTATTGATGAACACTATGGAAGGGTTAGTTAAATTAGATAAAGATGGTAAAATAGCTCCTGGGGTAGCTGAAAAATGGGAAAAATCAGAAGACGGTAAAACTTGGACTTTCAACTTAAGAAAGAATGCTAAGTGGTCAAATGGAGATCCTGTAACAGCTAAGGACTTTGAATATTCATGGAAAAGAACTCTAGATCCAGCAACGGCATCTACATATGGATTTATTATGTATGATATAGTTGGAGCTAAGGATTACAACTTAGGAAAAACTGATAATGCAGATGGTGTTGGAATAAAAGCTGTAGATGATTATACATTAAAAGTTGAACTAGCAAGACCAGTTCACTATTTTGATAGTTTGATGTTCTTTAAATCATTCCTACCTCAAAATCAAAAAGTTGTAGAACAATTTGGTAGTGAATATGGAACTGGTCATGATAAAACTGTATATAATGGGGCATTTACATTAAGTGATTGGAAGATAGAAGACATATTTACAATGAGCAAGAATCCAAGTTACTGGGATGCTAACTCGGTTAAGATAGATAAAGTAAATACTAAGATAGTAAAAGATAATAACGCAGCACTTAACTTATACGAAACATCAGGAATAGATATAGTAGGATTAAGCTCTGAAAATGTTGATAAATATAAAGATTCTCCAGAATTTAAGACAACATTAAAAGCATCTACATACTTCTTCCAAATTAATGGTGGTAAAGGTGAGAGCAAATAATATAAATTAATATAAATAGCAGGTGTATATCTATGTAGTATAGGTGTAAACCTGCTATTTTTCATTTGAATTTATATTATTTAAATGAATTTATTAAAAAATTTGATTTTTATAAAAATATAAATCATTAAGTACAGATTATAGTGCATATAATATAAAAACACATATTGTATATGCATTAGAGTACTTAAAATTAAATTGTTATAAGGGGGAATGATTTATGGTTCTAAAAAAGAAAATGGCTGTAATGAGTGTAACAGCAGCGATGGCTGTAATGACTATGGTTGGATGCACAAGTAACGGATCAAGTTCAGATGGAAGTAATGGTGGAGGGGAAGGAGATCCATATAAAGTTCTTGCAAATAAGAACGCTAGAGCTGCAATATCTATGGCTATAGATAAAAAAACAATGTGTGAAACTATAATAAATAATGGAACTACTCCAGCAGATTATATAGTTGCTGAAGAGTTAGCATTTAATGAAGCAGGAAAAGATTATAGAGAAGTTGCAGGAGAAATGGGATATTCTTACAATAAAGAAGAAGCTACCAAATTATGGGAAAAGGCAAAGGAAGAAGTTGGGTTTGACACAGTTACATTAGAACTCTTATCATTTGACTCTGAAACAGGAAAACGACAGGGAGAATTTATGCAAGCTGAACTTCAAACTGCATTACCAGGATTAAAAGTAGAGGTTAAATCTCAGCCATTTAAACAAAAATTAGAATTGGAAAATAAAGGTGATTTCCATTTATCTCATTCAGGTTGGTCTCCAGATTACCCAGATCCATTAACATTTTTAGAGACTATGCAAACTGGAATACAGTATGGAAAAAATACAGGATATAGCAGCGCTGAATATGATAAACTTATAGAGGAAGCTAAGACGGCTGAGAGTCAAGAAGAAAGTTGGAAAAAGTTTGCAGAGGCAGAAAAATTAATGTTAGAAGATGGATTTTTAGCACCTCTTACTCAGACAGGAGCTTCATATCTACAAAAACCATATGTGAGTGGAAGGCTTACGCCTGCATTTGCAGTTAATAATATATATAATTGGGTTGAACTTGGGGAAGGTAAAAAAGAGTTAAATATTACAGGAGCATCAGATATTCCTACATTAGATCCAAGTAAAGCATCAGATACAGTTTCATCAGAAGTATTGATGAATACTATGGAAGGGCTAACAAAGTTGGATAAAGACGGTAAACTTGCTCCAGGAATTGCAGAAACATGGGAAAAATCAGAAGATGGTAAAACATGGACTTTTAATTTAAGAAAAGATGCTAAATGGACTAATGGAGATGCTGTAACAGCTAAGGATTTTGAATATTCATGGAAGAGAACATTAGATCCAGCAACAGCATCAACTTATGGATTTATTATGTATGATATAGTTGGAGCGAAAGACTTTAACTTAGGAAAGACAGATAATGCAGATGGAGTTGGAATAAAAGCTGTAGATGATTACACACTTCAAGTTGAATTAGTTAGGCCAGTTCACTATTTCGATAGTTTAATGTTCTTTAAATCGTTCTTGCCTCAAAATCAAAAGGTTGTAGAAGAGTTTGGGCAAGAGTATGGAACAGCACATGATAAGATGGTTTATAATGGACCATTTACATTAAGTAATTGGAAGATAGAAGATATATACACAATGAGTAAGAATCCTGGATATTGGGATGCTAGCACAGTTAAGATTGACAAGGTAAATACTAAGATAGTTAAAGATACAAATGCAGCGCTTAATCTATATGAAACAGGAGATATAGATATAGTAGGATTAACATCTGAAAATGTTGATAAATATAAAGATTCTCCAGAGTTTAAGACAAGAAAAGATGCTGGAACATTCTTCTTACAGGTTAATGGTGGAAAGTCAAAATAAATTGTAAATAAATAAAAGAAAAGATACTTTAATAAGTATCTTTTCTTTTATTTATTTAAAGTAAACTAGGGTATAATTTAGATATAAACTTAAAAACAGAGGTGAAACAATGTTTGATATACAAGAGCAATTAAAAAAACTTCCGGCAGAACCTGGGGTTTATTTAATGAAAGATGAAAATGATAAAGTTATATATGTAGGAAAGGCAATATCTCTTAAAAATAGAGTTAGACAGTATTTTCAGTCTTCAAAAAACCATACATCTAAAGTAAAATCGATGGTTAAAAACATATATAAATTTGAATATATAATAACAGATTCAGAATTAGAAGCACTAATATTAGAATGTAGTTTAATAAAACAATATAGACCTAAGTATAATGTTCTTCTTAGAGATGATAAGACATATCCATATATAAAGGTGACAGTAAACGAAGAATATCCAAGAATATTAAAAGTAAGACAAGTCATAAAAGATAAAGCAAAGTATTTTGGACCATACACTAATATAACAGCAGTAAATGATACATTAGAAATAATAAGAAATACTTATCCAATTAGAACTTGCAATATAGATATAGAAAAAGCTATAAAAAACAATGTGAGACCGTGTTTAAATAAGCATATTAAAAAATGTGTAGGGCCATGCACAGGAGATGTTACTAAAGAAGATTATAATAAAATGATAGAAGAAGTAATATTGTTTTTATCTGGAAAAGAAGAAAAACTAGTAGAAATTTTAAAAGAAAAAATGAATGAGTGTGCTATACAATTTAACTTTGAAGAAGCGGCTATTTATAGAGATAAAATTAAGAGCCTAGAAGAGATGATTCAAAAGCAAAAAATAGATTCAGGTACTTCTGATCTAAATCAAGATATTATAGCTATGGCAAGAGCTCATGATGAAGCATGTGTACAAGTATTCTTTATAAGGAATGGAAAGATAGTAGGTAGAGAACATTATATATTAGAAGGTGTAATGGATAGTTCTAGAGAGTCTATATTATCTTCATTTGTTAAACAGTTTTATATGGCCCAGGACTATATACCAAAAGAAATTTTGATAGAGGATGAAGTAGAGGATAGCTTTATATTACAAGAATGGTTATCAGAAAAAAAAGGTCAAAAGGTACTTATTAAAGTTCCTCAAAAAGGAGAAAAGAAAAATCTAGTAGAAATGGTTAGAAAAAATGCAATTGAATATTTAGAAAAATTTTCCAATATGAATAAATTAAAATATCAAAAAAGTATAGGTGCATTAGAAGAATTAAAGAATTTAATTAAATTGGATAAATTGCCTAAAAGAATAGAGTCTTTTGATATTTCAAATATACAAGGTGTAGATTCTATTGGATCTATGGTGGTTTTTACAGATGGGAAAAAAGATAAAAAAGAATATAGAAGATACAAGATAAAGACAGTTATAGGTCCTAATGATTATGATTCTATGGCTGAAATAGTAGAAAGAAGGCTTAAATATGGTGATTTTCCAGATTTAATATTATTAGATGGAGGAAAAGGTCAAGTAAGTTCAGTTAAAAAGGTTTTAAATAAATATAATGTCAATATTCCTCTATGGGGAATGTATAAAGATGATAAACATAGAACAAAGGGATTAATTTCCCAGGAAAAAGAGATAGAACTCGATAAAACTTCTAATTTGTATAGATTTGTAGCTAGCATACAAGAGGAAGTTCACAACTATGCTATTTCATACCATAGAAGCTTGAGAAATAAATCTTTGACAAAATCTATATTAGATGATATACAAGGAATAGGAGAAAAAAGAAAGAAAGCATTGCTATCCCATTTTAAAAATGTAGAAGAAATAAAGGTAGCAACTTTTGAAGAATTAGTAGAAGTCGAAGGAATGAATAAGGCTTCAGCTGAAAATGTATATAACTTTTTTAAAAGGAGTAAATGATAATATGGATAGTGAAAGAAGCGAAAAGTCAGTTTCAATTAGGGAATTAATAAAAGATCTAGACTTAGAAGTAGTTCATATGCCTGATGATGTAGAATATTATGTTCATTATCAAGATATTCATAGACCAGGATTACAATTTGCAGGATATTTTGAACATTTTACTTATGACAGAATCCAAATTGTTGGAAGAACCGAATATACTTACTTTAGCCATATGGATGAAGCTGTAAGAAGAACCGTTTTAGATAAATTCTTTAGTTATGAAGTACCAGCTTTAATAGTATCTAGAGGTCTTACAGTTAAAGAAGATGTTATAGAGATGGCTAAAAAACATAATAGAGTAGTTTTAGCAACAAAAAGAAATACTACTAGATTAATAAATAAATTATCTAATTATCTAGATTCTAAATTATCACCTACAACTACTATACATGGAGTTTTAGTTGACGTATTTGGAGTAGGGGTATTAATAAGAGGTGAAAGTAGTGTTGGTAAATCCGAGACAGCACTAGAACTTGTTCAAAGAGGACATAGATTAATAGCTGATGATGCAGTTGAGATAACTAAAATTGATGAAAATATACTTATGGGACAATCACCAGAAGTACTTAGACATTTTATGGAAATAAGAGGTATAGGAATAATAGATGTTAGAAGTATGTATGGGATAGGTGCGGTTAAAGATTCTAAGGTTATAGATTTAGTAATAAGATTAGAATCTTGGAATGATCGTACGTATTATGATAGACTAGGATTAGATAAAGAATATGAAGAGATATTAGGTATAAATATAGAAAAATTAATAGTTCCGGTCAAGCCGGGAAGAAATACAGCCATGATTTTAGAAGTAGCAGCTATGAACTTTAGACAAAAGAGAATGGGATATGATGCTGCTAAAGAATTTACAAAAAAATTAGCTACATTAATAGATAAAAAACATAATTAAAAAGGTGTGACAAATTTTGTCACACCTTTCATTATTACTCAGTAACTTCGCATAGATCTTTTTCACATTCAAAGAAATTACTTCTATCAAAATAGTGAGTATGAAGATACTTGTGAGCCAAATCGCTGTATGGCTCATTGAAAAATTCATTATATAAAGTATTTACAGAAATATTTTTATGAGACTTACGAATTTCTTTACTTTCATCTATATTATAAAGACCTTTAGCACGTTCTTTTATTTTATTATAATCACCACAATGATAAGGTTGACCTCCACCAGCAACACATCCACCAGGGCATGCCATTATTTCTATAATATGATACTTAGAGTTACCGGCTTCAACTTCATCCATAATTTTTTTAGCATTTCCTAAACTACTAGCAGCACAAACATTGATAATCGTACCTCCTATATTTATGCTAGCCTCCTTTATTCCATCAAGACCACGAACTGATTTAAAGTTAACATTTTCTAATTCTTCACCAGTTACCCATTCGTAAGATGTACGAAGAGCAGCTTCTAAAACGCCTCCAGTAGTACCAAATATATCAGCAGCACCAGTAGATTCACCCATTGGGCTATCAAATGAAGAGTCTTCTAAATTAAGGAAATCTATACCAGATTGCTTAATCATCTTAGCTAGTTCTCGAGTAGTTATAGATATATCAACATCTAAAACTCCATCATTACCAAGTTCATCCCTAGACACTTCGTATTTTTTTGCTATACAAGGCATAACAGAAACTACAGTTATATCTTTAGGAGTTAAATTAATTTTAGAAGAAAAATAGTTTTTAGCTATAGCACCAAACATATTTTGTGGAGATTTACAGCTAGAAGCTAAGTTAAGTGATTTTGGATAATGATGCTCTAAATAGTTTACCCAAGCTGGACAGCAGCTAGTTAATATTGGTAAATTTTTATTTTCTTTTAATCTATGTAAAAATTCAGAAGCTTCTTCTAATATTGTTATATCAGCTCCAAAGTTAGTATCAAACACATATTTAAAACCTAATAATCTAAGTGCAGTAACGATTTTTCCTGTAGTTACTACGCCTGGATTAAGTCCAAATTCTTCTCCTAAAGCCACTCGAACAGCAGGAGCAACCTGAACAACTACAGTTTTTTCCGGGTTATTAAGCTCATCCCACACAGGGCCTATATTATTAACTTCTGTTAAAGCTCCTGTAGGGCACACTGCAACACATTGACCACAGAAAGAACAGTTAGTTTTATCCATATGTTCATTGAAAAATGTAGATACCATTGTTTCGAATCCACGGTTAACTCCAGATAAAACTCCTACTTGTTGTATTTCAGAGCACATTGTTTCACATCTTCTGCAAAGAATGCACTTATCGTGATCTTTTATAAGAGACTTACTTGAATTATCTATACCTAAGTTTGTTTTTACACCTTTATAAGCTATAGTTCTCACGCCTAAGTCTTGAGCAATATTTTGCAATTCACAGTTACCATTTTTTTCACACACAAGACAATCTTGTGGGTGATCTGATAATAAAAGCTCTACTACAGTTTTTCTAGCATTTAACGCACGAGTTGTATTAGTTTGAACCTCCATACCTTCTCGGACATTTGTAGCACATGCTGGAACCAAACCTCTTTTAGTATCTACCATACATACACGACAAGATGCACATTTATTGTGCATATTAATTTCATCCATATGAAGATGACAAAGTGTTGGAATTTTTATATTTAGTTTTTTAGCAGCTTCAAGTATTGTAGTTTCATTCTCAACATATACAGTTCTACCATTTATAGTTAAATTGACTAAACTCATTGATTATCCCCCTTTATTTCTTAATTATTGCATTAAACTTACAGTTATCCATACAAGCTCCACATTTTAGACACTTACTGATGTCGATTTCATGTTTTTGTTTAACACTTCCAGAGATACACCCTGCAGGACAAATTTTAGAACATTTTGTACAACCGATACAATCATCTGTTATGACAAAATTTAATAATGCCTGACATTTTCCAGAAGGACATTTTTTATCAACTACATGAGCTTTATATTCATCATAGAAATAGTTAAGAGTACTTAAAACTGGATTAGGAGCCGATTTTCCTAGTCCGCATAAAGATGTACTTGCTATAGTTTTGGAAAGGTTTTCTAAATCTATTAAGTCTTGTTCAGTACCTTGGCCATCTGTTATTTTTGTTAGTATTTCAAGCAATCTTTTATTACCTATACGGCAAGGTGTACATTTACCACAAGATTCTTCAACTGTAAAACCTAAGAAGAATTTAGCTATATCAACCATGCAATCTGTGTCATCTAAGATAAGCATTCCGCCTGAACCCATCATAGATCCAAGGTCATTTAAATTATCAAAATCTATTGGTGTATCAAGGTAATCTACAGGTATACATCCACCAGATGGTCCCCCTGTTAATACTGCTTTGAATTCTCTATTATCAGGTATTCCTCCACCTATGTTGTAGATTACATCCCTTAATGTTGTACCCATTGGTATTTCAACAAGACCTACATTATTTATTTTACCACCTAGGGCAAAAACTTTAGTTCCTGAAGATTTTTCAGTTCCTATATTTTTATACCATTGACCACCATTATGTATTATAGGTGGAATATTTGCAAAAGTTTCAACATTATTAGAACAAGTAGGAACATCCCAAAGACCTTTTTTAGTTGAGCTATAAGTTTTCATACGAGGTTCACCACGATTACCTTCTATTGAACGCATCAAAGCTGTACCTTCTCCACAAACGAAAGCTCCTGCTCCATATTTAAGTTCTATATTAAAGTTGAATCCAGTACCTAGAATGTTTTCACCAAGCAAGCCTAAATTATTTGCTTGAGCAATTGCTAGTTGAAGTCGTTCTATAGCAAGTGGATATTCAGCTCTTATATATATATATCCAGTATCTGCACCAACAGCATACCCGCAAATAGCCATTGCTTCGAGTACTTTATGAGGATCACCTTCTAGAATAGATCTATCCATAAATGCACCAGGATCACCTTCATCTGCATTACAAACTACATATTTTTGATTTGATTGAGATTTTCTTGTTGCCTCCCATTTTATACCTGTAGGGAAACCTGCACCACCTCTACCTCTAAGACCGGAAATTTTGATTTCTTCTATAACTTGTTCAGGTGTAAGTTCACTTAAACATTTACCAAGCATCAAATATCCGTCATTAGCTAAATAGTCTTCAACTTTTTCGGGATTTATATAACCACAGTTATGAAGGGCTATACGCATTTGCTGTTTATAAAAAGACATATCCTCAGAAGCTTGAACTTTTTTATTTTCAGAAGCTTCAAGGAATAACAATCTATCTACTATTTTTTCTTTAACTAGATGTTCTTGTACTATTTCTCTAGCATCAGAAGCTTGAACCTTAACGTAGAAAACGTTATCCGGATGAACCTTAACAATTGGACCTTGGGCACAAAATCCGAAGCAACCTGTTAATGAAACAGATACGTAATCTTCAAGCCCTGCATTTCTAATTTCTGCTTTCAAACTATCTATAATAGGCATACTATTAGCAGCTCTACATCCAGTATCACCACAAACTAGTAATTCTTTTTTATTATCTTTATTTATGATATTTTTTCTTAAAGATAGATTTGGTTTTAATTCATTAATAATATTTTGCAATTCATTAAATGATTTTACTTGACTCATATATTCCACCCCTTTTTATATTAACAAGTACTTTCTAGCTGCTGATATTCACCTAGAATATCTTTTACTTGATCAACTGTAACTTGGCCATAAACTTTGCCGTTTACCACAACTACTGGAGCTAATCCACAAGCTCCAACGCATCTTAAACCTTCAAGTGAAAATTTAAGGTCGGAAGTTGTTTCCCCTGATTTTATACCTAAATGTTTTTCGAACTCAGCAAGAATTTTATCTGCACCTTTGACGAAGCATACAGTTCCTAGACAGACACTAATTTTGTATTCACCTTTTTGTTCTGTTGTAAAGTAAGAATAAAAGCTTACAACTCCGTATACTTTGGCTGGTGATAAATCCAATTTTTTAGCGATATGAAGTTGGACTTCCTTTGGTAAGTACCCAATTAAACCTTGAGCATGATGTAGAACTTGAATTAGAGCACCTTTTTTAGTTGGTAGAGCATCTATAAATACATCTAACTCTTCAAATAATTTGTTATTGCATTGAGAACAACTACACATATAGAACCTCCTTGTACAAAATCTAAAATTTTATATCTTAGACTATTATATTTGATATCATATACATATTATAACTCAAATATTTTAAATATCTTTATTAATTTCCTAAATTTTCAAAAAATAAAAAATTAACATATGTTATTAAAGTGAAAATGCAAAAACGCCTTAAATAATATGATTATTTAAGGCGTTTTTCGATTTTTATAAAACTGGTGATAAAAGTCTTGAAATAGATTCTTTAAATTTAATTAATTGAGATCTGTTATCATATATTTCTTGAGTAACTTGCGTACATTTTTCAATATCAGATTCAAAAATATGCTTTTGTTTAATTGCTATATCAGAAGAATACATAAATGCATTTACTTCAAAGTTTAACTCAAAACTACGTATATCCATATTTGCTGTTCCTATTGAACAAATTGAATCATCCATGACAACTGTCTTAGAATGTAGGAATGCATTTTTGTCATAAGTATATATTTTAGCTCCAAATTTTAGAAGTTCTCCAGCATAAGAATAAGTAGCCCAATAAACAAACGGATGGTCTGGTTTAGATGGAATCATAATTCTAACATCTACACCTGAAAGTGCTGCTATTTTTAATGCATCTAACAAAGAACTATCTAATATTAGATATGGAGATTGAATATATACGTATTTTTTAGATTTTTGTATCATTTTTAAGTATCCATATTTTATTTCATCTATTTCAGATAAATCAGGTCCACTTGAAACTATTTGCATTCCTAAATTTCCATCATAAGGATGAATATCATCATTTAAATACTTTGTAAAGTCCATATCTTCATGAGTTGTATAGCGCCAATCTAGCATAAATCTAAGATTTAAGTCATTAACAGCAGCTCCGATTATTTTAGTATGAGTATCTCTCCAATATCCAAATTTAGGATCTTTTCCTAAATACTCATCACCCACATTGAACCCACCAACGAATCCAGTTTCACCATCTATTACAACAATTTTACGATGATTTCTGTAATTTAAATTAAAGTTTATTATTTTTAAGAATGAAGGGAAGAATGCACCAACTTTTCCCCCTGAATTTTTGAATCTTTGAATTCCTTTTTTAGAAAATAGTCTACTTCCCACAGTATCATATAGAAGTCTTACTTCTACGCCTTCAGATATTTTTTGGATAAGAATATCTAAAATTTCGTTACCTATTTCATCATCTTTAAATATATAAAATTCTATATTTATATATTTTTTTGCATTTTTCAACTGAGTTTTAAGTTCGTTAAAAAATTCATAACCATCTGTATAAATAGAAACTTTATTATTTGTAGTATATGGAGAGCTATTTAAATTAGCTAAAGCATATATCATATCTCTGTGATTTACTACATTAGGTTCAAATTTCTCAGAGTATTGTAAAAAGTCACTAGAATCTAACATTCTATTTTTTAATCTTTTATCTTCATCTTTCTTTAATTTGAACATATTATACTTATTCATACGTCTACCAAACACGATGTATAAAACGAATCCTACAGCAGGAACTATTGTTAGGATTAATATCCAAGCAACTGTAGAGTCGATACTTCTTCGTTCTCTAAATATAAGGTTTAACATTACTAAAAAGTTTACTATATATATAAAGGTAACTAGAAATTGATATGAAAAAATATTGGATAAAATAGTACTCGCCTCCTATTAAGTTTATTTTTATTAAATAATTACATTAATTATAACAAAAAGGATTGTATTTCTCTATAAAAAAACCCCTTATTTAAAATAAGAGGTTTGAATTTATTATTATTTTTTATCATCACTCATAAATAAGAAGTAATAAGAAGCGGCTATTATCATACCACCTAGTATATTACCTATAGTAACCGGTAAGAAGTTGTGTAAAAATACATTTCCTATATTTAAGTTTGCAACATCAGCTAAAGTCTTATGAGAAGCTTCTAGATACATTGGATTTAATTTAACCATTAATCCAGCTAATAGGTATCCCATGTTAGCAACAACGTGTTCAACTCCTATGCATACGAATACGAATATACCTAACCAACCCATAATTACTTTTCCTGAAACAGATTTAGCTGCATATGAAGCCCATACAGTAGCACAAACTAAAATATTACATACTATACCTGAAGCTACCGCAGCCATAAAGCTTATGTTTGCTTTACCTACAGCAGTTTTTATAATAACACCACCAAATAAACCATTGCTCCAGTCAAATATACCAGATGTAGAAACTAGAAGTACTGCAAAAGCTGCACCTATTAAGTTTCCAATCCAAACTAAAGACCAGTTTTTAACAGTTTGACCCCAAGTAACTTTTTTCTTTAGAGCTGCTAAAGTTATAAGAATATTACTTGTAAATAGATCTCCACCTGCTATTAAAATAAGTACTAATCCAGCAGGGAACATAAGCCCAGCTACCATTTTACCTAATCCATAAGTTGCAGGGTTAGCTAATAAATTATAAGATGCTGCAACAGAACCTAAAGCACCTAAAGCTATATACATTCCTGCTAAAAATGCAGAAATTAAAACTTTTTTTGTTGGAGTAGTTGCTTTTTTAATACCTGCATGCAGTGTATATTCAGCTACTTCAGCAGGTGTAAGCATTTTTTTATCATTCATTCTATAATTCCTCCTGTAAAAATAATAGTAAATTTAAAATTTTCATTTATACATAACCGTAACAATTATACAGTAAAAAATTAACTTTGTATACAAAAACCATCTATAAAATAGTTAAAATTTAAATTATTGATTTAAATTGAGAAAATAGAATATATATAGTTAAAATTTAGTCAATTAATTAAATATAGCTTCATATAATTAACTACAAAGGTAGTATTTATTGGAGGCGATATTATGGATAAAAATTTTTTAACACCTGCAGAGATAGCTAAGGCTACTATAGAATCAGGAATAAAAAAAACTAACTTACCAGCTAAGAAGACTTTATTACTTGGGATTTTGGCTGGAGTATTTATTGGATTAGGTGGATTGGGTAATATTTTAATAAGTCAAACACTAAAGGATCCTGGAATAGCTAAATTTTCAGGCGCTTGTATATTTCCAATTGGGCTTATGCTAGTTATAATGTGTGGAGCAGAATTATTTACGGGAAATAATCTTATGACTCTAGCTGTAATGGATAAAAAAATTGATATTAAGGATGTATTTAAAAATTGGGGAATAGTTTATTGTGCTAATTTTATTGGATCTATTATATTGGTAATTTTTGTTTACTATAGTAATACTTTAGCATCAGATGCAATAATTAAAGCTATTTCAATTGCAGAGAGCAAAGTAGGATTAAGCTTTATAGAAGCTTTTTTAAAAGGGATAATGTGTAATGTAATTGTTGTATTAGCTGTGTGGTTTGCTACAGGTGGTAAGGATGTGGTTTCAAAAATATTTGCCTGTTGGTTTCCTATCATGTTATTTGTTTTATGTGGATTTGAGCATAGTATAGCCAATATGTTTTTCATTCCATTAGGAATGGCTTTAGGTGCGAATATAGGTATATATCAATTGATATTTAATTTATTTTCAGTAACTATTGGAAATATAGTTGGAGGTGCAATATTTATTCCATATATATACTATTATTGTTATATAAAGAAATGAAAATTTAAAAAAATCTATAAATCTAAAAAACGTTGGTAGTTATATCAACGTTTTTTAGATTTATATCAGTGGTTTTGTATATTGTTATTTTGTTTTTTATACATTATTATAGTATATGTATAATTTTAAAATTGATAAATAACTCATAACGTGAATAAATAACATTAATTAGGAGGAAATATAATGGATAAGGAATTTATATATAAAAGTTTATTAAATATATTAGGTAAAGAGGGTATATATATAGATGAGCCCATGAAAAATCACATTTCATTTAAAGTAGGAGGACCTGCTGACTTTTTAGTAAAGCCAAAAGATGAAAATCAAATAAAAGAAGTAATAACATTTTTAAAGAGTAATGACATACCATATATAGTGATTGGGAATGGGTCGAATCTTTTAGTAAAAGATGGAGGAATTAGAGGTGTAGTTATAAAAATTGCTGATAATTTCAATGAATTTACAGTAGAAGATAATACTGTATTTGCACAATCAGGAGCATTACTTTCTTTTATGGGAAAGGCTATATTAAATAAAAGTTTAACAGGATTTGAATTTGCTGCTGGAATACCAGGAACACTGGGTGGAGCTATAGCTATGAATGCAGGAGCTTACGGTGGAGAAATGAAAGATATAGTTAAAATGGTAAAATTAATAGATACAAAAGGTAATATATTTGAATTAAGCAATGAAGATATGGAGTTTGAATATAGAAAGAGTTTAATAAACAAACAAGACTATATAGTTTTATCTGCTGTTATAGGGTTAAAAGAAGGAAATTATGAAGAAATTAAAGAATCTATGAAAGAATTAACTAAAAGCAGAGTTACAAAGCAGCCTTTGAATTTGCCTAGTGCAGGAAGTACATTTAAAAGACCAGTAGGGTATTTTGCAGCAAAGCTAATCGAAGACAGTGGATTAAAGGGCTTAACTTTAGGTGGAGCACAAGTTTCAGATAAACATGCAGGATTTGTAGTTAATATAGGAGATGCTAAAGCTAAAGATATATTAGATTTAATAAATGTAGTAAAAAGCACAGTATACTCTAAATTTGGAGTTATGTTAGAAGAGGAAGTCAAGATATTAGGAGAGGAATAAAATTATGGAGATAATAGCTGATTATCACACACACACAGTATATAGCCACGGTAAAGGAAGTATTGAAGATAATGTAAAAGTAGCTATTGAAAAAAATATAAAAAAAATAGGAATATCGGATCATGGATATAAGCATATTGCATATGGAGTAAAATATGATAACATAGCTAAAATGAGAGAAGAAATAGATATTCTCAATCAAAAATACAATGAAATTGAGATTTTATTAGGTATGGAGTGTAATATACTAGATGATAAAGGAAATATAGATGTAGATGATAAAATATCTAGTATGTTAGATTACACTATGGCGGGATATCATTTTGGATCTAAGCCATCATCTATAAAAAGCGTATTTAATCATGCTTTAAACTACTTGAAATTTAAAAATTATTGTAAAGACTATAATACTAATGCAGTAGTTAATGCTATCAAAAACAATAATCTTTTTATAGTTACGCACCCTGGAGATAAAGGTGATGTATATATAGAAGAGATAGCAAAAGCGGCATTTAAAAATAATACATTTTTAGAAATAAATTCGCATCATGGATATTTAAATGTTGAACAATTGAATAAAATAAAAAACACAGGTGTTGAATTTGTAATAGGATCTGATGCACACATGCCTGAAAATGTTGGAAATTTTGAAAAAGCTATAAAAATAGCAAAAGAAGCTGAATTAGATTTTAATCTTATAAAAAATATAAAACTTTAAAATGGGGGATGAGATATGAGATTTATAATAGTAACAGGATTATCTGGTTCTGGTAAAAGTGAAGCTATGAAAGCCTTAGAGGACATTGGATATTATTGTATAGATAATCTACCTCCAACTCTTATAACTAAGTTTGCGGAGTTATGTTATCAAGGAAATTCGAATATAGATAAAGTTGCGCTAGGGATAGACATAAGAGGAAGAGAATTTTTTAAAACTTTACATGAAAGTTTAAGCTACTTAGAAAAGGAAAATTATAAATATGAAGTTTTATTTTTAGATTGTGCTGATGATATTTTAGTTAAGCGATATAAGATGACTAGAAGGAACCATCCATTAGCTAAATCGATGCAAATAACAGAAGGAATAAAAGAGGAAAGAGAAATATTACAAACCTTAAGAAACAAGGCTGATAGTATAATAGATACTAGTAATATGAAACCTAGGGATTTAAAGGAAGAGGTAAGTAAGTTATACTTAGAAGGAGAAGAAAATCCTAAGCTTACAATATCTATAGTATCATTTGGATTTAAGCATGGTATTCCTATAGATGCTGATTTAGTTTTTGATGTTAGATTTTTACCAAATCCATACTATCTAGAAGATTTAAGACCAAAAACTGGGGAAGACCAAGAAGTTAGAGATTATGTTATGGATTCTGATATTAGTAGAGAGTTTTTTGCTAAATTAGAAGATATGATTGATTTCTTAATACCTAATTATATAAAAGAAGGAAAAAGCCATTTAGTAATAGCTATTGGATGTACAGGTGGGAGACATAGATCTGTAACGATTTCAAATCTTATATATGATGATTTAATTAAAAAGGGTTATAGAGCTGTAAAAAAACATAGAGATTACACTCTAAGATAGAACCATGGAGGGAATTATGACATCAGTAATAATTTTTATAGGAATAGCAGGTTGGATTTGTCTAATAGTTTCACTAGTTGTATACTTTAAGACAAAGGAACAAAAAAATGCTAAACTTATGAAAAATAATAATGAAGAAAAACCGAAAGTTGTTGTAATAGGAGGCGGAACTGGTCAATCAGTTTTCTTAAGAGGATTGAAGCATTACACTCAAAATATAACAGCTGTAGTAACGGTTGCTGATGATGGAGGAGGTTCAGGAGTATTAAGGGAAGATTTAGGTATGTTACCTCCTGGAGATATAAGAAACTGTTTACTATCACTAGCAAATATAGAGCCTACAATGAGTGAAGTTATGAAATATAGATTTACAGAAGGTGCATTAAAAGGACAAAGCTTTGGAAATCTTTTTTTAGCAGCGATGAATGGTGTGTATGGTAATTTTGAGACTGCAGTTTCTAAAATGAGTGAAATATTTGCTATTACAGGTAGAGTGTTACCTGTAACTTTAGAAGATATAAATCTGACTGCATATTTAGAAAATGGAAATATAGTAAATGGAGAATCAAACATACCAAAGCAAGTAAGATCTCAAAATACGCGTATTGAAAGAATTAAATTAGAACCAGAAAGTGCAAAACCATTAGATGACGTTATTAAATCTATACACAATTCAGATATAATTGTAATAGGTCCTGGAAGTTTATATACAAGTATAATGCCAAATTTACTTGTAGAAGGTGTTGTAGAAGCTATTAAAGAGTCTAATGCACCAAAAGTATATATATCTAATATAATGACTCAGCCTGGTGAAACGGATAACTATAATGTATTAGATCATGTAAGAGCTATAAACAAACATTGTGGTGAAAATATAATTGATATAGTGATAACTAATAATGAAGTACTGCCTAAGCCTGTATTTGATATATATAATAAAGATGGAGCGAGTCAGGTGCTTTTAGACGAAAATCAAAAGAATATATTAAATAATATGGGAATAAAGGCAATAGAATGTAATTTAGTAGAGATAAAGAGCAACTATATTAGACATGACGCAGACTATATATCAAATGTAGTTGTTAATTTGGCACTAGGTCATAGTTATGATAATGAGAAGTAAAAAAGGATTTTAAAAATTTATGTAGAAATCCTTATTATTATGTTATTTTAAGGAGTGAACACCAATGAGAGAAGAGGTTAGTGCCGGGGGCGTAGTATTATTTGGTAATGCCGTGCTCTTACTTAGAAAATTTAATGGAGATTGGGTATTACCTAAAGGTAAAGTTGAAGTTGGAGAAAACAAAGAAGATGCAGCTCTTAGAGAAGTTCTAGAAGAAACGGGTGTAAAAGCTGATATATTAAAATATTTAGGTGAAATCCATTATACATTTAAAGAGAACTGGGATGAAAATAGAGCGGTTCATAAAACGGTATATTGGTATTTGATGCAAGCTAGAAGCATGGATACAATTCCTCAAAAGGAAGAAGGATTTATAGATGCTAAGTTTGTACATTTAGATAGAGTTGTTGACTTAGCTAGATATGATGATGAAAAAGAAATTATTAAAGTTGCTTTAGATGAAATAAAAAAAAGATTGAAAAAATAGGTGATGAAAGATGTCTTTTTCAGCGGAAACAAAAAATGAATTGGCTAGAGTTTTCTCAGAGGATAAATGTTGTAACATAAGTGAACTTTCTGCAATTGTTAGATTATCGGGAAGCATACAAATTGCTGGATATAAAAAACTAAACTTAAAAATAAGTACAGAGCTAAACTCAACAGCTAGAAAAGTTTTTAAATTACTAAAATCTAACTTTGGGATTAATACGGAGATATCGGTAAATAAAAATCAAATGTTAAAAAGAAATAGTAGTTATGTACTTATGATAACTAGCGATATGGGAGCAAAAGAGTTAATGAGGGAGTTAGGTATATTATCGAGAGAAGAAGGTTTTTTCACGATGAATACAGTTCCTGAGGATCTTATAAAAGATAATGAGTGTGTTAGAGCATTTATAAGAGGTGCATTTTTAGGCGGAGGGTCTATAAGTGACCCTGAGAAAAACTACCATCTAGAATTTGTAACAAATAATGAAGAGTTTGCAGATTCTTTAAAGAATCTTATAAATTCATTAGGGTTTAATTCTAAAACAGTATCTAGAAAAAATAACTATGTAGTTTATTTAAAAGAAAGTGAACAAATATCAGATTTATTAAATATAATAGGAGCACATCAAGCTCTATTAAGTCTTGAAAGTACTAAGATAGTCAAAGAAATGAGAAATAATGTTAATAGATTGGTTAATTGTGAAACTGCCAATTTATCTAAAACTGTTAATGCAGCCGTTAGACAAATAGAGAATATAAAATATATTCAATCTAAGGTAGGTTTAAATCATTTGCCTGATAATTTAAGGGAAATAGCTGAACTAAGAATTGAATACGAAGATTTAACATTAAAAGAGTTGGGAGAAATGGCTAGCCCGGAGTTGAGTAAATCAGCAGTTAATCACAGGTTAAGAAAAATAGAACATATAGCGGATGATTTAAGAGCTAAATATAAATAAGAGGCATTGAGCCTCTTTTTTATTTTCAAGAATATTAAAAATATAATTCATGGTTTTTGATTAACATGTGATTATTGTGGTAAAATTATTTTTATAAGTAGGAGGTGAGGTATTTGAGCAAAGATTTTGTTCATTTACATGTTCATACAGAATATAGCTTACTAGATGGTTTTTCTAGAATTAAAAACTTAGTAGGTAGAGCTAAAGAGTTAAACATGAGTGCTGTAGCTATAACTGATCATGGTTGTATGTTTGGAGCTATAGATTTTTTCAAAGTAGCTAAGGCAGAAGGGATAAAACCTATAATAGGATGTGAAGTATATACGGCACCTAGAGGAATGAGAGATAAAGATCCAAATTATGATAAATCTCAGGGACATTTAATACTTCTAGCTAAAGATATGGAAGGTTACCAAAACCTTATAAAGTTAGTATCAAAGGCATATGTTCAAGGATTTTACTATAAGCCTAGAGTAGATATAGAAGAGATAAAAAACCATAGCGAAGGTATTATTGCGTTATCAGCTTGTTTAGCTGGAGATGTTTCTCAGGCGCTTATGAATAGAAATTATGATAAAGCTAGAAATATAGCATTAAAATATAAAGAAATATTTGGAGAAGAAAATTATTATATAGAAATACAAGATCATAACTTGCCAGAGCAAAAGGAAGTAAATAGCGAATTAATAAAGTTATCAAAAGAAATTGGAATAGGTCTTGTTGCTACAAATGATGTTCATTATGTTAGAAAAGAAGATTCTAAGATACATGATATTTTAATGTGTATTCAAATGGGTAAGACAGTAAACGATCCAACTAGAATGAGATTTGGAAGTGATGAATTTTATTTGAAATCTAGAGAAGAGATGGAAGGAATTTTTCCAGATGTACAAGAGGCTTTAGATAATACTTCTAAAATTGCAGAGAGATGTAATGTAGAGTTTGATTTTAATACAATACATTTACCTCAATATGATGTTCCCAATGGATATACTCCAAATGAATATTTAAGAATGTTATGTTTTAAAGGTTTAAAAGAAAGATATCCAAATGCTTCTGATGAGATAATAGATAGATTAGAGTATGAATTAGGTGTAATAGAGAAAATGGGATATGTAGAATATTTTCTTATAACATGGGATTTCATAAATTTTGCACGAGAAAATAATATTATGGTAGGGCCAGGAAGAGGTAGTGCAGCCGGATCTATAGTTTCATATACATTGTATATAACAGACATAGACCCTATAAAATATTCACTTTTATTTGAAAGATTTTTAAATCCTGAACGTGTATCAATGCCCGATATAGATATAGATTTTTGCTATGAAAGAAGAGAAGAAGTTATTGATTATGTGAAACGAAAATATGGGGAAGATCATGTGGCGCAGATAATAACATTTGGAACTATGGGAGCAAAAGCTGCTATAAGAGATGTTGGTAGAGTGTTAGATGTTAGTTATAACAAAGTTGACAATATAGCAAAAGAGATACCTTTTGCATTAGGGATGACAATAAATAAAGCCTTAGATACAAATCCTAATTTAAGAAAATTATATGAAGAAGATAATGAAACAAAAGAAATAATAGATGTATCTAGAAAAATAGAAGGAATGTTAAGACATGCATCTACGCATGCAGCTGGAGTTGTTATTTCTAAAAAGCCAATAGATGAATATGTACCATTATATAAACATCAAGATGCTATAACTACTCAGTTTACAATGACAACATTAGAGGAACTTGGATTGTTAAAAATGGATTTCTTAGGGTTAAGAACTTTAACTGTAATAAGAGATGCACTAGATTTAATAGAGAGAAATCATAATGTAAAGCTCAATTTTTCAAATATGGAGTATAATGATCCAAAAGTATATGAATTACTTTCTTCTGGTAATACATTAGGTGTATTCCAGCTAGAGAGTGCTGGAATGAGAAGTTTCATGAAACAATTAAAGCCAGATAATTTCGAGGATATAGTTGCTGGGATTTCACTTTATAGACCAGGACCTATGGACTCTATACCAGTTTATATTAATAATAAAAACAATCCTGAAAATGTAGAGTACCTTCATGAAAAATTAAAACCTATAATGGAAGTTACATATGGATGTTTAGTTTATCAGGAGCAAGTAATGCAAGTTGTTAGAGATTTAGGTGGATATAGTTACGGGCGTAGTGACTTAGTTAGAAGAGCTATGGGTAAGAAAAAAATGGATGTAATGGAAAAAGAGAGACAGTACTTTATTCATGGTAAATTAGATGATAATGGTGAAGTTGAAATAACAGGATGTATCAGAAATGGTGTTCCAGAACATATTGGTAATAAAATATTTGATGATATGATAGATTTTGCAAAATATGCATTTAATAAAAGTCATGCAGCTGCATATGGAGTTTTAGCATATGAAACAGCATACTTAAAAGCACATTATCCAGTAGAATTTATGGCTGCTCTTATAACTAGTGTTATGGGGAATACTGATAAGGTAGTTGAGTATATAAGAGAATGTAATAGTCTTAAAATAGATGTCTTAAAGCCAGATATAAATAGGAGTTTTACTAAGTTTTCTGTTGAGAATGAAAGCATAAGATTTGGATTAGCTGCAGTTAAAAATGTTGGTGTAAATGTATTAAATAATATTATAGAAGAAAGAAATATAGGTGGAGAATTTAAAGATTTTAGTGAGTTTTGTAAAAGATTAGATTCTAAAGATGCTAATAAACGTATAATTGAAAGTCTTATCAAGTGTGGAGCATTTGATGAAATGGGAGATAATAGAGCTAGCTTACTTCTTGGATATGAGAAGTTATTAGAAAGTATATCTATGGACAGAAAGAAAAATTTAGCAGGACAAGTATCATTATTTGATGGATTCACAATGGATGAATCTATAAGTGATAATATACAAAACATGAATACTTTACCAAATGTAAAAGAATTGGAAGAGAAAGAAAAATTATATTTAGAAAAAGAAGTTCTTGGAATGTATGTAAGTGGACATCCGTTATCTCAATATAAAGATGAGTTAAAGAAAAAAACAACTATTAACAATGCTGATTTAAATGAGATAAAAGATGATTACATTAGCTATTTAAATTTAAATGAAAAAGAAGTAACAATGGGAGGAATTGTAGTAAATAAAACTATAAGAACAACTAAAAGAAATGATTTAATGGCTATAATTGAACTAGAAGATTTGTATGGGGTTATAGAAGTTATTGTATTTCCGCAAGTTCTTCAAAAATATAACGCTATAATTCAAGAAGATAAAATTATTTATATAGAGGGAAGATTAAGTATAAAAGAAGATGAAAATGCAAAACTTATAGCTAGGGAAATAATAGATATGAACAGTAGTATAAATCAAAATAAACCTAGCTTATATTTAAAAATAAATTCTATAGAAGATAAAGAATTAGTAAATAGTTTAATATCTATAGTAACAAAATATCCTGGTGATGAAGATATATATATTTATGCTGAGAATATAAAACAAATGTATAAATGGAACCATATAAAGGTTAATATAAATGAAAATTTAATTAATGAATTAAACAATATTTTACCTAAATCAAGTATAAAAGTAAAAATTTAAATTTATTTAAAATTTTATTATATAAAAAGATAGCGAAATTATGATATAATAACAAAAAATAGATAGTTTCGCTTCTATTGAATTTTTTTAAATTTACTGGGATAAAAAAGCAACACAGGGACGTAAAAAGTCCCTGAAGTTGATAAAATATAATAATCAACTAGGAGGTAAATATAATGAAAACTATAGGTATATTAACTAGTGGAGGAGATGCACCTGGTATGAATGCAGCTATAAGAGCTGTTGTTAGATCTGCTATATACTATGGATGTAAGGTTTATGGAATAAACAGAGGATATAAAGGCTTAATAGAAGAAGATATACAAGAAATGAATCTATCTTCGGTTGGAGATATAATACATAGAGGTGGAACTATATTAAAGTCATCTAGATGTGAAGAATTCAAAACAGAAGAAGGTAGAGAATTAGCGGTAGAAGTTCTTAAAAAATATGGAATAGAATGCTTAGTTGTTATAGGAGGAGATGGATCTTTCAATGGAGCTCAAAAACTAAGTGATTTAGGATTCCCGGCTATAGGAATACCAGGAACTATAGATAACGATTTACCATATACAGATTATACTATAGGTTTTGATACAACTATGAATACAATAATAGATGCTATAGGCAAAATAAGAGATACATCTTCATCTCATGAAAGGGTTAACATAGTTGAAGTTATGGGAAGACACTGTGGAGATTTAGCTTTATATGCAGGTCTTGCAGGTGGAGCTGAAACCGTTATAGTACCAGAAATTGATTTTAAAGTAGACGATGTATGCAAAAGATTGAAAACTACTCAAAAAAGAGGTAAGAGACATAGTATAATCGTTTTAGCAGAAGGTGTAGGAAATGCTAAAGAAATAGGCGATCAGATAGTAGAAAAAACAGGAGCTGATTTAAGGATTACAGTTTTAGGACACGTCCAAAGAGGTGGAAGTCCAAGTGCATTTGATAGAATACTTGCAAGTAAAATGGGTGTACGTGCTGTAGAATTATTATTAGAAGGAAAATCAGCTAGAGTAATTGGTACAAAGGATAATAAGATAATAGATATGGACATATATGAAGCTCTAACTATGGAAAGAAAATTTGATGATGAAACTTATGAAATGGTAAAAATATTATCTATATAAATTTAGGAGGATCTAACATGTTAAAAGGGATTAAGAAGACAAAAATAGTTTGTACACTAGGGCCTGCGTCACAAAGTGAAGAAATATTAACTCAATTAGTAGAAAATGGGTTAAATGTATGTAGATTCAACTTCTCTCATGGTTCTCATGAAGAGCATAAAGAAAGATTTGATATGGCTAAAAAAGTTAGAGAAAAATTAAATAAACCAATAGCTATATTATTAGACACTAAAGGACCGGAAATAAGAACTGGAAACTTTGATGCTCCAGAGGTTTTATTAGAAGAAGGACAAAAGTTTGTTATAACAATGAAAGATGTTATGGGAACTAAGGAAATGTGTACAGTAAGTTATAAAGGCCTTTCTGAAGATGTAGTTCCTGGAGATACTATATTAATAGATGATGGATTAGTAGGACTTAAAGTAGAGGAAGTAAAAGGGGAAGATATACACTGTATAGTTGAAAACTCTGGGATAGTTAAAAATCACAAAGGAGTTAATGTACCAAGAGTTAAAATAAATTTACCTGCATTAACAGACAAAGATATAAGTGATATAGAGTTTGGTATATCTCAAGGGATAGATTACATAGCTGCTTCTTTTGTTAGAAAAGCATCAGATGTATTAGCTATAAGAGAAGTTTTAGAAAAAAACAATGCGACAGATGTACAAATAATATCTAAGATAGAAAACCAAGAAGGCGTAGATAACATAGAAGAAATATTAAAAGTTTCTGATGGTATAATGGTTGCTAGAGGTGATTTAGGAGTTGAAATACCAACTGAAGAAATTCCAATAGCTCAAAAAATGATGATAAGAAAATGTAATGAATTAGGTAAACCGGTTATAACAGCTACTCAAATGCTAGATTCTATGATAAGAAATCCTAGACCTACAAGAGCTGAAGTAACAGATGTTGCAAACGCTATATATGATGGAACTGATTCAATAATGTTATCAGGAGAAACAGCAGCAGGTAAGTATCCAGTAGAAGCTGTTAAGACAATGGCTACTATAGCTAAAAGAACAGAGGAAACTTTAAATTACAATGAATTATTAAAAAATAAAAAACTTAATGGAGTTAATGTTACAGATGCAATAAGTCATGCTACATGTACTACTGCAATAGACTTAAATGCATCAGCTATAATAACATCAACATCATCAGGACATACAGCAAGAATGGTATCTAAATTTAGACCAGCATGTCCTATAATAGCGGCTACAAATGATGATAAAATAATGAGAAGATTAGCTTTAACTTGGGGTGTATATCCTATAATAGCTAGTGAAGCTAAGAATACAGATGAAGTTGTAGAAAATTCTATAAATGCAGCTAAAGAAGCTTCATATTTACAAAATGGAGAATTAGTAGTTATAACTGCGGGTGTACCAGTAGGAGTAAGTGGAACTACTAACTTAATAAAAGTACACGTTACTAGTGAAGAAATAACTAATGGTATAGGTGTAGGTAGCAAAACTGTAGAAGGTAGAGTTAGAAAAATTAACAATCCTAGCGAAGTTCTTGATTTCGAAGAAGGAGATATAATAATAACTAATATGACAGATGCAGATATGAATGCACATATAGAAAAATGTGGTGCTATAGTTACTGAAGATGGGGGAATGACATGTCATGCAGCTATAGTAGGAATAAACTTAGACAAACCAGTTGTAGTTTCAGCTAAAAACATAACAAATTTAGTAAATGATGGAGAAATTATAACTGTTGATGCATCTAGAGGTATTGTATATAGAGGATCAACAAGAGTTTTATAATAAATAAATTTGGAAATTTGATGCTATATTTAAGATAGGGGCTTTATAAGCTCCTATTTTTTTGGTAAAATAAGTTTTTGTAGTTTAATTATTATGTTCGGAGGAAAAGCCTATGTTATTAAAAGACAGAGAGTATATAGTAGACGTTGTTGATATAGGGCAAGGTGGCGTTGGTATTGGCAAGCATGAAGGATTTACAGTTTTTGTAGATGGCGGATTAATTCAAGATAAATTAAAAGTAAAAATTAATAAATCTAAGAAAAATTATGCAGTTGGAGACATTGTAGAAATATTAGAAAAATCACCATTTAGAGTTAAAAGAGAATGCCCAGATTATTTATCTAATTGTGGTGGATGTCAGATACAGGAATTAGATTATAAAAAACAACTAGATATCAAAACTAATGAAGTTAAACAGACTATAAGTAGAATCGGTAAGTTAGATAATGTTTTGATTCATCCTACATTAGGAATGACTAGTCCTTTAAGATATAGAAATAAAGCTCAATTTCCAATTCAAAAGCAAAATGGTAAAACAGTAATAGGATTTTATAAAAAGAAAAGTCATGAGGTTATACCTACAGATACTTGTGTAATTCAGCATGATGTAAATGATAAAATAATAAAAATAATAAAGACATATATAAAAGCATACAATGTGAGTATATATGACGAAAAAACTCATACAGGTGTATTAAGACATTTAGTAACTAAAGTCGGATTTAAAACAAAAGAGGTTATGGTTGTATTAGTTGCGAACGGAAAAAAATTACCATACCTAAGTGAATTAGCATCTGTACTAAAAGAGAATGTTCCAGGTTTTAAAACACTAGTAGTAAATACTAATAGAAATAAAACAAATGTTATATTAGGAAAAGAAAACAATATTGTATATGGAAGTGGAAAAATAAATGATTATATCGGTGATTTAGTTTTTGAAATTTCCCCATTATCATTTTTCCAAGTTAATCCTATTCAAACTGAAGTTTTATATAACAAAGCACTTGAGTATGCTGATTTAAAAGAAAATGATACAGTATTTGATATATATTGTGGAATAGGTACAATATCTTTATTTTTAGCTCAAAAGGCTAAAAAGGTTTATGGAGTAGAGATCGTTGATGATGCTATAAAAGATGCTAATATAAATGCTACATTAAACAACTTAGATAATGCAGAATTTTATGTTGGTAAAGCTGAGGAAGTAGTACCTAAATTATATAAAGAAGGAAAAACTGCTAATGTAGTAGTTGTAGATCCTCCTAGAAAGGGTTGTGAAGAAACGGTATTAGATACAATAGTTTCAATGGAACCTGATAAGGTAGTATATGTATCTTGTAATCCTTCTACATTAGCTAGAGATTTAGCGTATTTAGATGAAAAAGGATATATTTGTACGGAAGTTCAACCAGTAGATATGTTTCCACATACTATGCATGTAGAATGTGTTGCCAAATTAATAAAAAAATAATTGGTTTTTAGTTGCGGCTTAAAAAATAATCTGATATTATCATAGTATAAAGTACATATGATGTAAAAAAACCATGAAGGTTTGTAAAACTCTTCATGGTTTTTTTTGATTTATACTTGTACAAAATAAAACTCTATATAAAAATAGATAGTCTTAAAAACTATCTATTCCCTTTTATTCTTTTAAGATGCTATATAGCATCTTTTTCTTTTTTGAAAAAATTTTCTGATGAATTATTTTCATGAATTTCACTACTGAATAAACGACAAAAATATTTTAGAAAATTAATATTTTCAAAAGCTATGTTTTCTACAATACATCTAGGAATTCCTATACAAATGCAATCATCTATAGCCTTTAAATTATAGTTGAAATTACTGTCTGTAAAAATTTCTAAAGCTCCTATAACATTTGAATTTATTGGAGAATTTATTTTATTAATTTTACCTTCTACTAAAAAATATAAATAATTAGGACTAGTACATTCACAAACTATAAATTCATCTTTGCAAAAACAATGTAGTTCCATATTTTTAGTAAAATCTATTTTGAAAATGTCTAATATTTTATACTTATTTACATAATATTTTAATGTATCTTCATGATGCAGCTTTAACATAAAACCACCCCTATAAAATTAAAGTTAATACAATTATAATTATTGACTAATATGTTAAATATAAACTTTAAAATAATAAATAAAAAATAAAAATTTGGACAATATAATATTAAATAAATACACAACAACACCTCAGTGATGACATAATCTAAATAGTGTATTTATATTAAATAGATTGAAGTCCTTTAATTAATAAAATTAGAGGACTTTTATTTTTATGTATAAAATATAATATAACGATAAAAGCATGGGAGGGATTAATATGAAATTACTAGTTACTAATAAATATAGTGAAGATGAAATAAAAAAAATAGAAGGTTTAGGATATGAAGTTATATATATGAAAGAATCAAAAGCTAGTTTTAATGAATATATAAAAGATGTAGAAATTATAGTTGGATATAATCCATTTAAAACACTAGATATATCAATGTTAAACAAATTAAAGTACATTCAATTGAGTAGTGTTGGTATAGATCAGATTCCCAAAAATGAAGTTATTAAAAATAATATAATTGTATGTAATAACAAAGGAAATTATAGTATTCCTATGGCAGAATATATTGTTATGTACATACTAAACACATATAAAAATACTAAAAATACATATGAGAATCAAAAAAATAAAAACTGGAAATTAGATATACAATTAGAAGAATTAACTAATAAAAAAATAGGATTTATAGGGACAGGTACAATAGCTAAGAATTCAGCTGAAAGACTATCTCCATTTGGATTGGAAATTTATGGGGTGAACACGGATGGAAGGTGTATAAAATATTTTGATAAATGTGTAGCTATGGATGATATAGATGATATTTTTAGAGATTGTGATATCGTAGTTGTTACAGTACCATCTACTGAACTTACTATTGGAATGGTAAATAAATCCAAACTTAATCTGATGAAAGAAGGTTCAGTATTTATAAATGTTGGAAGAGGAAATATAGTGAATGAAATAGATTTAATAAATTGTATTGGTAAATTCAAAGGAGTTTGTTTAGATGTTTTTGAAAATGAGCCATTAAGTATAGAAAGTGATTTGTGGGATTTTGACAATGTAACTATAACTCCGCACAACTCATGGATATCAAATAAAAATAGAGAAAGAACCTTTAATTGTATTTATGAAAATTTAAAAAGGTATAAGGACAACAAACAACTTGAAAATATTGTAAATATTAAAAAAGGATATTAAAGCTAGACATATAGTTTAAAAAATAAATTATGGTATACTTAAGATAGCACTTATATATTAAGTTAATATGAATAAAAATGGCAATAATATTATATATGGATTTTAAAAAAGAGGTGACAAAATGGATACTAAAGATAGAATAAATGAACTGATAGATTTAATAAATTATCATAATAATAGATATTATAATGACGATGCACCAGAGATATCAGATTTTGAGTACGATAAGTTAATGAAAGAACTTATAAAATTAGAAGAAGAGAATCCAAAACTTAAAAAAATTGATTCTCCAAGTATTAGAGTAGGTGGAAAGCCTTTGGATAAATTTAATCAAGTAACTCACAAAGTTCCTATGCTTAGTTTATCAAATGCATATTCATCACAAGATTTAAAGGATTTTGATAAAAGAGTTAGAGACTCTATAGATGGAAATATAGAATATGTAGTTGAATTTAAAATAGATGGTCTATCTGTTGGATTAACATATAAAAATGGTGTTTTTGAAAAAGGAGCTACTAGAGGAAATGGAGTTATAGGAGAAGATATAACTCAAAATTTGAAAACTGTAAAGACGATTCCTTTAAAAATAAGTGATAAAGAAGATATTATTGTAAGAGGAGAAGTGTATATATCAAAAGATAACTTTGATAACATAAATAAAATTCAAGAAGAACAAGGTCTTCAATTATTTGCTAACCCAAGGAATTTAGCAGCAGGAACTTTAAGACAATTAGACTCTAAATTAACAGCAAAAAGACCTTTAGATATATTTATATTTAATTTAGAATACATACAAAATTCAAAAATAAAAACTCATAGCGAATCACTAGAATATCTAAGTGAATTAGGATTTAAAGTAAGTCCTAGTTATAAGGTATGTAAGTCGATAGAAGACGTTATTGAACATATAGAATATTGGACTATAAATAGATCTGATCTTTCATTTGAAATAGATGGAATGGTTATTAAAGTAAATAACTTAGATCAAAGAGATAGCATGGGATATACAGCAAAAAGTCCAAGATGGGCTATTGCGTATAAATTCCCAGCAGAACAGAAAAAGACTAAATTAGTAGATATTATTGTTGAAGTAGGAAGAACAGGTACTATAACTCCAACTGCTGAGTTAGAGCCAGTTAGATTGGCAGGAACTGTAGTTTCTCGTGCAACTTTACATAATGAAGATTATATAAATGAAAAAGATATAAGAATAGGTGACACAGTTTTAGTTCAAAAAGCAGGAGATATAATACCTCAGGTAGTAGAGGTTATAAAAGAAGATCGTACCGGAGAAGAGATTAAGTTTAATTTACCAACTAAGTGTCCTGTATGTTCAGAGCCAACAGTTAGATTAGAAGGAGAGGCAGCTGTTAAGTGCATAAATATGAGTTGTCCGGCGCAGATAAGAAGAGGTATAATCCATTTTGTATCTAGAGATGCTATGAATATAGATGGGCTAGGAGAATCTATAATTAGTTTATTACTTGATAATAATATAATAAAAGATGTAGCAGACTTATATTATATTAAAAAAGAAGACGTTATTAACTTGGAAAGAATGGGAGAAAAATCAGCTACAAATTTAATAAATGCAATTGAACAATCTAAACAAAATGATTTATATAGGCTTATAAATGGGCTAGGAATTAAATATATAGGAGTAAAAGGGGCTAAAGTATTAGCTAAAAGCTTTAATAATATAGACGAGATAATAAACGCAAGTATAGATGATTTAATAAATTTAGAAGAATTTGGGGAAATAATGGCTAATAGCGTTATTCAATTTTTAAAAGAAGATAAAAATATAAATGTTATTAATAAGCTAAAAGAAGCTGGAGTAAATATTGAGTCTATCAATTCTGTTGATAATGATATAGTTAAAATATTTGAAAAAATGAAAATTGTATTAACAGGAACTCTTCCTACATTAAAAAGAAATGATGCAAAGGAAATGATAGAATCAAGGGGTGGTAAAGCTACATCAAGTGTAAGTAAGTCAACTACATTTGTATTAGCTGGAGAAGAAGCTGGATCAAAGCTTACAAAAGCTAATGAATTAGGTATAACTGTAGTAGATGAAGAGAAGTTTTTAGATATGTTGAAATTAAATACAAAAGAAGAAGTTGAAAACATGATAAAGTAAGAATTATCGGGGAAATTATCTTAATAAATTACTACTAATTAGTATGAAATGATGCTAATATATTATAGTAAATATATTGATAAAATAATGGTTCAGATAAGCATCATAACCTGAATTTGATATAAAAAATGTTTAAGTGAGGTAATGTATATGACAAGAATTGATAATAGAAGTAATGACCAAATAAGACCAGTTAAAATTACTAGAAATTTTACTAGATACGCAGAAGGTTCTGTACTAATAGAAATGGGAGAAACGAAAGTTATATGTACAGCATCTATAGAAGATAAAGTACCTCCATTTTTAAGAAACAGTGGAACAGGTTGGATAAATGCAGAGTATTCTATGTTACCAAGATCTACACACCAAAGAAAGATAAGAGAATCATCAAGAGGTAAAGTTGATGGAAGAACTCAAGAAATACAAAGATTAATAGGAAGAGCTATAAGATCTGTAATAGATTTATCTAAAATAGGAGAAAGAACTATATGGATAGACTGTGATGTTATTCAAGCAGATGGAGGAACAAGAACGGCATCTATAACAGGTGCATTTGTTGCAGTTGCAGATGCTTTATATTCTTTATATGAAAGAAAACAAATAAAAACATTACCTATAAGAAACTTTGTATCAGCTATAAGTGTAGGAATAGTAAATGGAGAACATATATTAGATTTATGTTATGAAGAAGATTCTAATGCACATGTAGATATGAATGTAATAATGACGGATAAAGGTGAATTTGTAGAAGTACAAGGAACTGGAGAAGAATCACCATTCAGTAGAACTGATTTAAATGCACTACTTGAATTAGGTGAAAAAGGAAATAAAGAACTTATAAAAGTTCAACGAAAAGCATTAGACAAAATAGCTATTGAAGTTTTGGGAGAAGAAGAACCAAGTGAAGTTGTTATAGCTACAAATAATGCTCATAAACTAGAAGAAATATCAGCTATATTGACAGATTTTAATTGCGATGTATATTCGCTTAAAGATGTTGATTTAGCAGGAATAGAAATTATAGAAGATGGTCATACATTTGAACATAATGCACTAATAAAAGCAAGAACAATAGCAAAAGCTACAAATATGGTAGCAATAGCTGATGATTCAGGTCTTGAAGTTGATGCATTGGGTAAAAAACCTGGAGTTTACTCTGCTAGATATGCTGGAGAAAATGCAACAGATGAGCAAAATAGAGAAAAACTTATAAAAGCTATGAAAAATATACCTACTAGTCAAAGAACAGGAAGATTTGTATCAGCAATTGCTGTAGTATTCCCTAGCGGTAAAGAGTTTGTTGTAAGAGGAACATGTGAAGGTATGATTGGATTTGAAGAAAAAGGAAATAATGGATTTGGATATGATCCGTTATTTATAGTAGATAATTACAACAAAACATTTGGAGAATTACCTAGTTCAGTAAAAAATTCTATAAGTCACAGAGCTAACTCTTTAAAACTTATGAAAGAAGAATTTGATAAAAGGATATCAAAATAATGAAAATAGGGGTAATAAGCGATACACATAGGATGAATAGATTTATTGATAAAACAATACCGTATTTAAAAGAATGTGATTTGATAATACATGCGGGAGATAATGTGATAGATTCTAAATATATTCATAAAATGACTAATGTAGGCGTTATGGCAGTTAGGGGAAACTGCGATTTTGAAAATATAGAAGAAGAACTTGAATTTGAAATTGAAAATAAAAATATATTTGTATGTCATGGAGATAGATATGGAGTCAAATACGATCTATGTCAGTTACAAAAAAAAGCTAAAGATATTGCTGCAGATATTGTAGTTTTTGGGCATACGCATACACCGTTGATAAAAGAAAAAGATAATATATTGTATATAAATCCAGGAAGTGTTTCACTTCCAAGAGGTGTAGATTATAGAAGTTTTATTATATTAGACATAGTTGGCGACAATATGAGTATTGATGAAATAAGGATATAATGTATTGGGGGGATATTTAGATGGAATTTGTTTTGGGGTACTTACTCATATTTATGGCTAAATGTGCAGATGTTACATTAGCAACAGTTAGAACTATATTTGTAGTAAAAGGAAAGAAAAAGCTTGCATTTTGCGTTGGATTTTTAGAAATTTTAATATATTTATTTGCGATGGACAAAGTATTAGGTGATATGGGTGACACTATAAAAGTAATTTCCTATGCACTTGGGTTTGCAACTGGAAATGTAGTAGGAATCGCTCTAGAAGAAAAACTAGCAATTGGACTTATAACAGCTCAAATATTTACAGGAGAAGATGTAGATGATTTTGCAGATTATTTAAGACAAAATGGTTTTGGAGTTACAGTTATAGAAGGAAGAGGAAGAGAAGGTATAAAGTATATATTACAAGTTGTACTAGATAGAAAGTATCTTCCAAAATTCCAAAATACTATAAATGAGTATGATTCGAGGGCATTTGTAGCAGTATCTGATATAAAGAATGTTAGAGGTGGATATTTCGGTCGAAATACCATGAAATAAGGCATTTTTCATAGTTACTTCATATTCATGGAATACTTGTAAATAAAAAAAAGAATGTGTTATAATAAAATAGTAAAATTATAGTAACGAAATCTATTATACTATATATAAAGAATACATAATCAATAGGAGGATTAAAATAATGAAAGCAGAATTACTTAAGAGAGAAGGTAACAAAGTTACTTTTAAAATAACAGTTGATAATGATAAATTTGAAGGTGCAGTAACAAAAGCTTACAACACAAACAAAGGTAAATTTAATATACCAGGATTCAGAAAAGGTAAAGCACCTAAGCAAATAATAGAATCTCAATATGGAAAAGGCGTATTCTACAACGATGCTATAGATATGTTATTCCCAGAAATATACCCAACAGCTTTAGATCAATTAAACATAGATCCAATAGATAGACCTGACTTAGATATAGAAGAAATAAGCAAAGACAATGGTTTAGTTATGGTTGTTAATGTAGAAGTTAAACCAGAGGTTAATCTTGGAGAGTACAAAGGTATAGAAATAGCAAAACCTGATTATACTGTAAATGAAGAAGAAGTAACTGTAAAATTAGATGAAATGAGAAATAAAGCTTCAAGATTAGTAGATGTTGAAGGAAGAGCTATAGAAAATGGAGATACTGCAGTTATAGACTTCGAAGGATTTGTAGATGGAGTTGCTTTTGAAGGTGGAAAAGGAGACGACTATAGCTTAGTTATAGGATCAAACACATTCATACCAGGATTTGAAGAGCAATTAGTAGGTAAAAACAAAGGTGAAGAAGTTGAAGTAACAGTTGAGTTCCCAGCTGAATACCATGCTGAAAATTTAGCAGGAAAGCCAGCTACTTTCAAAGTTGCTATAAAAAATGTACAAAAACAAGAATTACCAGAATTAAATGATGAATTTGCAGCGGATACAACAGAGTTTAACACATTAGAAGAATTAAAGAATGATTTAAAAACTAAAGTAGAAGAAGAAGCTAAAAATAGAGCAGAAGCTGAAATGAGAAATTCTTTAGTTGAAAAAATATCTGAAGGTACTGAGTTAGAAGTTCCAACTGCAATGGTTGAAACTCAAATAGATAATATGTTAATGGAACTTAACTATCAATTACAATACCAAGGATTACAATTAGAGCAATTATTACAAATGACTGGAAGATCAATAGAAGAATTAAGAGATGAAAAAAGAGAAGAAGCTACTAAATTAGTTAAATCATCTTTAATATTAGAAGCTATATCTAATGTTGAAAATGTAGAAGTTGCAGAAGAAGAAGTTGAAGCAGAAATTGCTAAAATGGCTAAAATGTACAATATGGAAGTTGAAAAAATAAAATCATCAATGAGACCAACTGATTTAGAAGATATAAAAGGTCAATTAAAAATGAGAAAAACAATAGATTTATTAGTTGATAGTGCTAAATTAGTTTAATCATTATAAATATATTTTATACAGTAGCTGTAACAGCTACTGTAAACTATATATATAGATAATTATGATAGGGGGTATAATCCATGGCATTAGTACCTGTAGTAGTAGAACAAACAGGAAGAGGAGAAAGATCTTACGATATATATTCAAAACTTCTAAAAGATAGAATAATATTTTTAGGTGATGAAGTAAACGATGTTACAGCAGGGCTTGTAGTAGCTCAATTATTATTTCTAGAAGCAGAAGATCCAGATAAGGATATACATTTATATATAAATTCTCCAGGAGGAAGTATAACAGCTGGAATGGCTATATATGATACTATGCAATATATCAAACCAGATGTTTCTACAATATGTATAGGAATGGCTGCATCTATGGGAGCATTTTTATTAGCAGCAGGAGAAAAAGGAAAAAGATTCGCACTTCCAAATAGTGAAGTAATGATACATCAACCACTAGGTGGAACTAGAGGTCAAGCAACAGATATAGAGATACATGCAAAGAGAATAGTTAATATGAAAAACAAATTAAATTCTATATTAGCTGAAAGAACAGGTCAGCCTATAGAGAAAATTCAAGTGGATACTGAACGTGATAACTTCATGAGTTCTAATGAAGCTATGGAATATGGCTTAATAGATGAAGTAATTACTAAAAGACCGTAGATAAGAGAGGTGTTAATATGTCAAAGTATGAAGAAAAAAGACAATTAAAATGTTCATTCTGCGGTAAAAATCAGGAGCAAGTTAGAAGACTTATTGCAGGTCCAAATGTATATATATGTGATGAATGTGTTGAATTATGTGATGAGATAATTCAAGAGGAAGTGGAAGAGACTACAGAAGAGGAGTCTACAAACTTACCTAAACCAAAAGAAATGATGAATACTCTTAATGATTATGTAATAGGACAAGAAAAAGCTAAAAAAGCTTTATCTGTAGCAGTATACAATCATTATAAAAGAATTTATGGAAAAAACAAAGGAACTAATAAAGATGTTGAAATACAAAAAAGTAATATATTATTATTAGGACCTACTGGATCAGGAAAAACACTTCTTGCTCAAACATTAGCGAAAACGTTAAATGTACCATTTGCAATGGCAGATGCTACTTCTTTAACTGAAGCTGGATATGTTGGAGAGGATGTTGAAAATATATTATTAAAACTTATACAATCAGCTGATTTTGATATAGAAAAAGCTGAAAGAGGAATAATATACATAGATGAGATCGATAAAATAGCAAGAAAATCAGAAAACCCATCTATAACAAGAGATGTAAGTGGTGAAGGTGTTCAGCAAGCGCTACTTAAAATATTAGAGGGTACTGTAGCTAATGTTCCACCTCAAGGAGGAAGAAAACATCCTCATCAAGAATTCTTAAAATTAGATACTACTAATATTTTATTCATATTAGGAGGAGCTTTTGATGGAATAGAAAAAATAATTCAAAGAAGAGGCGGCGAAAAGACTCTAGGATTTGGAGCTAAAATTGAAAGTAAAAAAGATGTAGATCTTGGGAAAATATACTCTCAAGTTCAAACTGAAGATTTACTTAAATTTGGTATAATACCAGAGTTTATAGGTAGAATACCTGTAGTTGCAACTTTAGAATTGTTAGATGAAGATGCATTAATCAGTATATTGAAAGAGCCTAAAAATTCTTTAGTAAAACAATTCCAAAAACTTTTTGAGTTAGATGGAGTTCAACTTGAATTTGAAGATGCTGCACTTAGAGCAATAGCTAAAAAAGCTATTGAAAGAAATACTGGAGCTAGAGGATTAAGAAGTATTGTTGAGAATATAATGATGGATATTATGTATGAAATACCATCTAGAGATGATATAAAGAAAATAATACTAACAGAAGAATCTGTAAAAGAGGAAGCTGAACCGGTGGTTGTTTTAAAAGGTGAAGAAGAAAGTGCATAGAAAAAGGAGCTTAATAGCTCCTTTTTGATTTTAAAAATTTATTTGAAAAAAGATAAGATTATCCCTATGCATCCGTATATGAATACAGCAGATATAGATCCTATTTTTTTAGTATATAAAAGGTAAAATGCAGATATAAATGCTATTATCTCATATAAACCCCAGCTAATATCAGTAGCTGAAGAAAATACGGCCGCTAATATAAATCCTAGGGTTATTGGCTGTAAAACAGAAAGTACTTTTTCTACTTTTTTACTTTCTTTAAACTTATCAAATAGTTTTGCTATTATAGTAAGACCTATTACAGAAAAAATTATAACACCTATACTTGAAGCCAAAGATCCCAAAAAACCAGATATTTTATAACCTATAAAAGTAGCACTATTTATTGCTATAGGACCGGGTGTAGACTGTGAAAGAGCTAACAAATCTAAAAATTCTTTATTAGAGATAAATTTATATTTATCAATAAATTCCTGTTGAATAAAAGGAAGCATAGCATAGCCACCACCAAAGCTAAAGCTACCTATTTTAAAAAATGTTAGGAAGAGCATTAAGATTTTTGACATAAAGCAAAAACACCTCCTAATATTATTAAATATATTGGACTTATATTAAGTACACCGATACAAAAGAATGATATAATTAAAAATGATATATTTTTCTTAGATTTGGGTAATTTATTAAACATATTTACAAATGAATAAAGTATTAGTGCAATAACAACAGGACTTACACCATAAAAAAAGCCATTTAAAATATTAGAGCCTTGGTTATTAAAATAAAAATATGATAATATTATTACTATACAAAAAGATGGAAGTATAGATCCAAGTGTACAGATTAATACACCTGGTATTTTATATAACCTATAACCTAGTAATATAGATATATTTGCAGCTAAAACACCGGGATAACTTTGAGCTATAGATAGGTAATCGATAAACTCTTGAGTAGTTAGTAACTTTTGCTTATTAACGAGTTCATCTTCTATAAGGGGTACCATGGCATAGCCGCCACCAAAGGTAAAGGCACCTATTTTAAAAAACGTAAAAAAAAGTTTAAGCATAGGATCCTCCGTATTTTAAATTTAGTATACAAGCAATAATATTATAACATAATAGGAATAAATGAATTATAATGATTAAGAAATATCTAATATTATTGAAAATTCAATTATGTAAATATATAATAAATAAAGTGACACAATCTAGCATTTGGAAGGAGTGATGTTAGTATGGATAAAAACTACACTAAAATCGAACGTGAATTACCGTTAATTCCTCTAAGAGGATTAGCTATTTTCCCATATATGATATTAAGCTTTGATGTAGGCAGAGAAATTTCTTTAAAGGCAATAGATGAGGCTATGGCTGATGATGAGATGGTATTTTTAACAGCTCAGAAAGATTCATCTATAGATACACCTACAGAAGATGATTACTATCACACAGGGACTATATGTAAAGTTAAACAACTAGTAAAATTACCAGGAGAAGGGGTTAGAGTATTAGTTGAAGGAATATCTAGAGGAATAATAACTGAGTTTAAGCAAGATGAACCTTATATAAGAGTATCAGTTGAAGAAGTTGTTTATGATATTGAAAGCATAAATGAAGATAAAGAAGTGCAAGCGACAGTTAGAAATGTGTTTGATGCATTTGAAGAATATATAAACATAAGTAATAGAGTATCACCAGAAATACTTATAAACTTAGCTGAAATGGACAATGAAGATAGATTTATAGATACTATAGCAGCTAATATGTTCTTAAAACCAGAGCAAAAACAATCTATATTAGATGAGTTTAATATTCAAGCTAGATTAGAATTAATATTAAAAACATTATTAGAAGAAATAGAATTATTAAAAATAGAAAAGAAAATTGCTTTAAAAGTAAAGAAAAGTATGAATAAAGTTCAAAAAGAGTATTATCTTAGAGAACAACTTAAAGCTATACAAAAGGAATTAGGAGAAGAAGAGGATGTAGATTCAGAAGCTGATGAATATAGAAAGCAACTTAAAAAATTAAAAGCTTCTAAAGAAACTAAAGAAAAAATATCTAAAGAAATAAATAAATTCTCTAAAATATCACCTATGGCACCTGATTCGACTGTAAGTAGAAATTATTTAGATACTATTTTCTCGCTACCTTGGAATAAAGAAAGTAAGGACAAGTTGGATATAAAAAGAGCAGAAGAAATATTAAATAATGAACACTATGGACTTGATAAAGTGAAAGAAAGAATAATAGAGTATTTAGCTATAAGACAATTATCTAATAGCTTAAAGGGACCAATATTATGTTTAGTGGGACCTCCAGGTGTTGGTAAAACATCGATAGCTAAATCAATAGCCAATTCATTAGATAGAAAATTTGTAAGAATATCATTAGGTGGAGTTAGAGATGAGGCTGAAATAAGAGGGCATAGAAGAACTTATGTAGGTTCTATACCGGGTAGAATTATAAATGGTCTTAAAGAAGCTAAAACTAAAAATCCTGTATTCTTATTAGATGAAATAGATAAAATGGCATCAGATTTTAAAGGTGATCCATCATCAGCTATGTTAGAAGTTTTAGATCCAGAGCAAAACAAAGACTTTGTAGATCATTATTTAGAGGTTCCTTTTGATTTATCTAAGATACTATTTGTAACTACTGCTAACACATTAAATACTATACCTAGACCATTAATGGATAGAATGGAGATTATAGAAGTATCTGGATATATAGAGGAAGAAAAATTAAATATAGCTAAAAAATATTTACTACCTAAACAAATAAAAGAACATGCTTTAAAAGAAGGTTTTGTTAAAATAGATGATGAAACTATGCTTGAAATAATAAATAGTTATACAAGAGAAGCTGGAGTAAGAGGATTAGAAAGAACTATTGGAGCTATATGTAGAAAAGCTGCTAGAAAATATGTAGAAGATGAAAGTATACAAGAAATAGTAGTTAGTAAAAATGATTTAGAAAATTATTTAGGAAAACAAAAGGTAAGACATCAAGTAGCGGGTAAAGAACCTGAAGTAGGTGTTGTTACAGGTCTTGCTTGGACAGCAGTTGGTGGAGAAACATTAACTACTGAAGTTAATGTTTTAAAAGGAAAAGGACAAATTGTTTTAACAGGGAAATTAGGAGATGTAATGAAGGAGTCTGCTCAAACGGGAATATCTTATATAAGATCTATAGCAGATAAATTTGATATAAATCCAAATTTCTATAAAGAAAATGATATACACATACATTTACCAGAAGGAGCTGTACCTAAAGATGGACCATCTGCAGGTATAACAATGGCCCTAGGAGTTATATCAGCATTAACTAATATACCTGTTAGAAATAATGTTGCTATGACAGGAGAAATAACTTTAAGAGGTAGAGTTCTTCCAGTTGGAGGAGTTAAAGAAAAATTAATTGCAGCTCATAGAGCTGGAATAACTAAGGTCTTACTTCCAGAGGAATGTGAAGCTGACTTAGATGAAATACCTCAAAAAGTTAAAGATGATATGGAGTTTGTATTAGTAAACCATATGGACCAAGTATTAGAACATGCATTAGTAAGGAATGGTGAAAAAAATGAAAATTAGAAGTGCTGAAATTACGATGAGTGCTGTTAATAAAAGTCAATATCCAGCAGAAGATATACCGGAAATAGCATTAGTTGGAAGATCTAATGTTGGAAAGTCATCAACAGTAAATACTTTATTAAATAGAAGGAATTTTGCAAGAACAAGTCAGACTCCAGGAAAGACTAGAACTATAAATTTCTATTTAATAAATCAAGAATTTTATTTTGTAGATTTACCAGGTTATGGATATGCAAAATTATCTAAGTCTGAAAAAGATAAATGGGGCGTTATAATGGAAAGATATTTACAAGAAAGAGACGAATTATGTGCAATTTGTTTACTTGTAGATATAAGACATGAGCCATCAAATGAAGATAAGATGATGTATGACTGGATAAAGCACTATGGATATGATTGTGTAATCGTTGCTACAAAAGCAGATAAGATATCTAGAGGACAATATCAAAAGCATTTTAATATTATAAGAAAAAAATTAGAATTATCAAAAGAAGATAAAATATTCCCTATATCAGCTTTAAAGAAAACAGGTGTTGAAGAGTTATGGACGGAATTAACTAGACAATACACTGAAAAAGGATATGAAATAAGAGTTGATTAATAAAAAGCAACTAAACTTAAAAAAGTTTAGTTGCTTTTTTTATTAATAATTATTGGACAAACACAAATACTATAATAGTTTAATAATTTAATACAGACCATAAAAAATACTTGGAGGGAATTGTATTATGGAAGGTAAAGTAAGAAAGATGTTTCCAGGTGGAAATACATCTAAGGGATTTAAGTCATTTTTTGATTATGTAATACCTAAAGATGTTAATATAATATATTGTATGAAAGGTGGGCCAGGAGTAGGAAAATCATCTCTTATGAAAAAGGTTGCTAAAGAAATGATAGAAAAAGGTTATGATGTAGATTTATATCCTTGTTCATCTGATCCAGAGTCTTTAGATGTTATAGTTATAAAAAAATTAGGTGTAGTTATGTTAGATGCAACAGCACCTCATATAGTAGATCCAAAAAATCCTGGAGCTATAGATGAAATTTTAGACTTAGGCAGATTTTGGAATAGGAAAGAAATAGAATTAAATAAAGATGATGTTATTAAATGTAATAAGGAAGTAAGTAGGTTCTTTAAAATAGGATTTACTTATTTTGAAGCAGCAGCACCTATAGCTTATGATATAGAATCTAAAAATTTAGATTCCATGAATTTTGGTGAAGTTAATTTAGTTACAGCAAAATTAATTGAAGATATATTTAAAAATATAGAACCTAGTAATGAATATAAAACTCCGATTCATTTATTTGGAAGTGCTTTATCTCCTTTAGGACATGTAGAATATACAGACACTATAATAGGAGATATAGGTGAAATTTATTATTTAAATGGAGATTTAGGTACTGGAAAATCTACATTGTTGAAAAAAGTTGCTGATAGGGCTATAGAAAATGGGATAGGGGTAGAAATTTTTCATGCACCACTGCTACCAGAAAAAATAGAAACAATCGTTATAAAAGATTTGGATATAGCTATAACAACTAGTTCTCTATTTAAAGAAAATAATTTTAAAGAAATAAATTTAAATATTTTTAGAGATAAAGAAAAGCATATAAAATATAAAGAAGAATTAGAATACAGTAATAAAGTTTTAGAAAAATTGGTTGATCATGGTTTACTAAATATAAAAAAAGCAAAAGAGGAACATGATAAATTAGAAAAATATTATATACCTAATATGAATTTTGATGAAGTTAATAATTTAAAAGAAATATTAGTTAATAAAATTCTAGAATATAATAAAAATTAAAAAATATTTAGTAATATAAAAAGAGCCTAGCAGGCCTTTTTATATTACTAAATTTAATTTGAAATAATTTTAAAAAACAAATTTATATAATGCTTAAGGAATAGGTAAAAACATGTATGAAGAAACCATAGATGTTAATAATTTTAGTTAGTATTATAATTAGAATATTTATAGGATATATAGGTAGAACCGATTATATTAATGAAAGCGATATAAAAAATATCTATTAAATATAAGTATTAAAGTTGTTAGGGATATAAAGTTACTTGAATAGATATTGAAAATAAATTTAATTATACAAAAGGAGAGTAGATAATATTTTAGTATTAGATAGTAAAGCACCACTTATGATACAAAAAAAACTAGCTATAAAATATAATGCAATACCAATAGATATTTCTAATGAAAACTTGATAATAGCTATCGCTAGTGAAAATTTATATGCAGTAGAAGATTTCAAATTGGCAACAGGAAAGAATATAATTTTGGAAATAAAAGATGAAAAAGATATAAATAAAAGCATTGAAAAGCACTACTCAAAAGTAAATGTTAATGATGAAAAATATTCTAAGTCTATATTGGATGAGATATTAAAGAAAGCATTGGATTTTAACTCAAGTGATATACATATTGAACCATTTGAAAAAAATTTAAAGATAAGAATGAGGATAGATGGTTATTTAAAAGAAATATACAATTATCCTATTGATTTACACCTGCAATTGGTTACAGTTATAAAGTTATTAGCAGGAATTGATATAGCTGAAAAAAGGTTACCTCAAGATGGAAGAATAGATAAATATATAAATGGAAATATCATAGACCTTAGAATATCTACTATACCTACTATAAATGGAGAAAAAGCTGTAATTAGATTGTTAAATAGAGATAAGTTTTTGAGGGATAAAAAAGAAATTGGATTTTCACAAATTGCTATAAATAAAATTAATAATATGATACAAAATATGAGTGGAATTTTACTTATAACAGGACCTACAGGGAGTGGTAAAACAACTACATTATATTCTATATTAAATGATTTTAAATATATGGATAAAAATATAGTTACTATAGAAGATCCTGTAGAATACAAAATAGATGGAATAAATCAAATACCATTAAATACTAAAATAGGATTAGATTTTGCAAATGGGCTTAGATCTATTTTAAGACAAGATCCCGACATAATTATGGTTGGAGAAATTAGGGACGTAGAAACTGCAAAAATAGCAATGAGAGCAGCAGCTACAGGACATTTTGTTATAAGTACTATGCACACTAATAATGCTGTAGAAGCTATAAATAGACTTTTAGATATGGAAATACCTAGGTATCTAATATCATCATGCTTAAAAGGTATAATTTCTCAAAGATTAGTAAGAAGAGTATGTAATTATTGCAGTATAGAAACTACTATAGATGAAAAATTTGCAGATAGTATAAATTTAGAAAAAGATATTAAAGTGAAATTAGAAAAAGGATGTAAAAATTGTAGCAATACCGGATATACAGGGAGGATTGCTTTAAATGAAATTGTAGAAATAAATAAAAAAATAAGACAGGCTATAATTGAATGTAAAAATATAGAAGAAATTTATAATATTTCTAAGTGTAACAATATGATTACATTTGAGGATAGTTGTACATACTTACTAAGGGAAAAAATAACTACGGTAAATGAATGTTTATCTATAGATTTTCTTAGGGAGGTAAAATAATTGGATGGCATTATATGAATGTGTGTTATATGACAAAGAAGGAAATAGAAAAAACATTAAATTAGAATTTGATTCAGAAAAAGACCTAAATTCTTATGCTATACAAAATGAATTTAAGATAGCAAATACAAAAGTTTTAAAAGAAAAAAGAAGAAATCGTATTAAAAATAAGGAACTATCAATTATATGTAATCAAATGGGAATGTTACTTGGTTCTGGATGTGAGATTACTAAATCATTAAATACAATTCAATCAAATTGCAGTTATAAATTAAAATCAATTCTAAAAAAAATAAATCACAATTTACAAAAAGGAAATTCAATTTCAGAATCATTTCAAGATACACATATGTTTTCAAATTTCTTTGTACATATGATAAAAGCAGGAGAAATAAGTGGTAAATTAGATGAAATACTTATGAGTTTGTCAATTTATTATAAAAAAGAATATGAATTTAGAAATAAGTTATTAACATCAATGATATATCCTGTGGTGTTGGTAGTTGTATGTATTTTTGTAATTTTATTTATGTTAGTATATGCTGTTCCAAACTTTCAGCAATCATTTATTGGAAATGAAGGTAATTTGCCATCAAGCACAAAAATTTTAATAATAGTATCTAATGTTCTTAGAAACCATTATAAAATGATGATTTTTATAAATATGATTTTAAGTGGAATAATCTATAGATTAGTATCAAAGTCTGACAAATTAAAGTATTATTTTCATGAAAAAATATTTAAATTCAAATATACAAAAAATATTGTACAGACTATAGAAATTACTAAATTTACTAGGTGTTTTTATATATTGATAAGTAGTGGGATACAAATTGTTAATGCATTAGAAATTTCATCTAATGTAATAAAAAACAGATATATATATCAAAGATTAAATATATCGAAATCTACTATACAAAAAGGGTATAGTATAAAAGATTCACTGGAACTGTCAGGGGTTTTTCCTGAGGTAGTGATAGCTATGATTGAAGTAGGCGAAGAAAGCGGTAACATTGAAGGGTGTCTATATAATGTAATTACTAATTATGATAATGATTTAGAGAATTTTGTAAATAAAATTGTTAAATTAATTGAACCAATTATCGTAACCATTATGGGTATTTTAATAGGAATTATAATTATATCTATAATGATTCCTATATTTGATGCTTTAACTTCGTTTCAATAATATTATAAAAAATAACAAGGAGTGAATTAAATGAACAAAGTTAGAAAAAAGTCTATGAAAAAAAGAAGAGGATTTACGCTTATAGAGTTAGTAATAGTGGTTGGAATATTAGGAGTTTTATCAAGTATAGCTTTAGTTAGATTTTCAGATGTAGGAGCAAATAGTAAAGTGAATGCAGATTATGTAACTGCTAATAATATAGCAACTGCAGCGAAATTAGCTTTAAATAGTAGTGTAGATGAAAAAACGATAAAAGTATCATATTTAGTTGAAAATAAATATTTAGAAAGTGAGCCTAAAGCACAAAGTGAGATTAATAAAAGCTTTGAAGTTTATGTAGATTCAGGAGATGTAGTAGTTAAATTAGGTGAAGATCCTTTTTATCCTAAGGAATAATTATAATTAAATATGGTATTTAAGGGGGTTATATTATAGGATTAATAACAATAGAAATAGAAGATGATTTAATAAAATTAGCTTTAATAGAAAATTATTTTGGAAAGTTAAATATAAGGTTAACGAAAAAAATAGAATGTGAAGACATATCTCATATGGGTACTTTTACAAATATTGAAAAGGTAAGTAAACTTATAAAAAATGAGATAAGTAGTATTAAGATACCATTTAGAAAAATAGCGTATACGGTACAAAATGAACATATAATAAATCGAAATATAAAAATAATAAACACAAATCATAATGAAGATGTGAAAGGCTTAATAAAGCATGAATTAATTCAATACATGCCAATTAACATAGAAGACTATATATTAAAGTATAAACTGATGGATATAGAAAATGATAAAGTTAATACGCAAGTTATTTTAATGCCTAAAGCAATAGCTCAAAATTATAGAGAATTATCAGCATCATTAAAAGTAAAACCTACAAAGTTAGGTGTTACTTTTAATGTCTTACAAACACTAATAGATAAAAATTTGCTTTTAATAAGTGATGATACAAATACAATATTAGATATTAAGAAAAGTACAACAAATATAAATATAATAAAAAAAAATAAAATACTTAGTTCGCATACAGTGCAGAATGAAAATGTTTTGGAATTTATAGATAAGAATATAAACAATTTAAATAAAATATATTATTGTGGAATTAATAATCATGAATTTGTAAATTTATTAGAAAATTAAATTATAATGAGTAAATTATCATTAAATAATATAATTGATTTTAAATTTAATAACTTAAATGATTTCATTGGTAATATAGGGTTGGTATA
>NZ_JBOFKN010000009.1:0-6201 GCF_051657365.1 Paraclostridium sp. | reverse complement strand
GGTGTTTTGCATTTACATCATTTGCATGTTTAATGGGTATCTTCCCTAAAAACATTGAAACATTCAGTTCTGAGTGGTTCTTCCAAATTACTCTTAACATTTTAACACCAGTTGTTTTAGTTGGACTTGGACTTATCTTCCCTAAAATAGCTAGAAAAACAAATAAATAATAAAATGTCCCTCTTTCTCAAAAAGAAAGAGGGACATTTAAAAATTTTTATTCGTATCTTACAACCATTGTCAAATTAGATGTATAATTTCCAGGTGTTTGTGTTTGTGGAACACTTAAATCTACACCTACACTATGATGATTATAACCAGTTTTACTATTTATAGTAGGATTAGATCCAAATAAATCTGTCCATGCTCTCACTGGAAATTTTATAGATGAATCAGCATCATTCGTCATTTCAATTGTTCCTTCACCATTACCTTCTCCTAACTCCTTAATATAAGCAACATATTTTTCTCCTGGTTCACCAGTTACCTTAAACCCTCCATCTACTCTTGAAAAACTTCCTGTAACAACTTTTCCAAAATCAATACTTTTTGTAACTTCCACTTGTATTGGTCTAATTATTTGTGCTTTAACTTCCATTACTGCTTCATCTTGAGCATTCAATAAAATTCCTAAACCTACAAATAATAATGACAATTTTTTTTTCATCTTATCCTCCTAATATATTTTTATTTGATTTAATTTCCCAAAAAAAACAACAATTTTAAATTAAAATTGTTGTAACTGGCTGCCATTTTAAAGGCCCTTTAGTTTTGCGTCATAAGATTTCTCTTATTTTGCCAAATTTTTTATTTTTTGCTATCTTTAAATATTTTATATTTAAATTATCAATATCAAAAAGTAACATAAAATATTTTTCTTTGCTCACAGAATCCATTTTTTCATTAAATGCTAATCTATTACCAATTTTAGAAAGGGCATCTATTTTTGACTTTCTATCAAGCTCTTTAATTTTCTTATAAGAAACTGTAGAGATAATAATTAAAAATGTGATTAAAATTCCTATATGTAAATATAATTTTTTATTTTTTTTACTTATATAATCGTGTTCAGATGTTTCTATTAAATAAAAAGTAAATACTTTATTATTTATATTGTTTATATTATGAATATAGTTATCATAAAGCTTTTTTAAACTATTATATTCAATAAAATTTTCTGTTTTATAATAATATTGGAATAAAGTTTCGAAAGCTTGAAAAATATGAAAGCTATCTGTTTTTTTGATAGAAGTTTGAGTATATTTTTTTAAATTTAATTCTGAAAATTTTGTTATATCATATTTTAAATTATAATTTTAATTAAATAATCTCATATTTTCCTTTTCCTTTTCTTTTTACTTGATATAATTTTTTATCAACTTTAGAATAATTTATTTCATCTGTTTCGTTTAAATTTATTTTTCCTATTCCTGTACTGATTGTTAATTTAGGACTTAGGTTTAGTATTCTTAGGTCTTCATATATCTTTTCAAAAATAGCTTGAATATACTCATGACTTCCTTCAATTAATCCTACAAATTCATCTCCGCCAATCCTAAAAAAAATACCTTCACTATACTGACTCAATATATTTCCTAATTGCTTCAAATACTTATCTCCTGTTAAATGTCCATATTTATTATTTAAATCTCTTAAATTATCTAAATCTATAATTGCTAAAAAAATATTTTCTTTTTTACTTTTAAAAATATTCTTATACACTTCATCAAACTTCTTTCTATTATAAAGTCCAGTTAATATATCAGCATTTGATAAAAGTTGTGCATAATATTCATCTGTTATATCTTGAGCTACTGCCAATATTCCACCGTTTATATACTCTTTTGAAGTTCTAAATACTTTATCTTCTATAAACTCTAAAACGTTATGTTTACCTTTTTTTAGTGTTTCTAAATCTCCTAGCTTACATTGTTCTGCTATTTCCAAAGGAAATAATTCTTCATCAGTTTTATATAAAATCTCAACATTGTTAAAAAATTTTTTTCCAGTTTCATTTATATAAATATATTGCAACTTACTATTTTTAAAAAAAATTATATCCCTCGAATATTCAAATGCTTTCATAAAAAAATTAAATTTTTCATGTTTCTTATCAATATTTAAAAACTCTAAAATAACATACTTTAATTCAGAATTATAACTTAATTTACAATCCACATTTATTTCATAATTATCTTCAAAAAATTTAATTCCTTCTATTATTTCTTCTTTTTGAGTTCTAACTACTTTTTCAAATGCTTTTCCTAAAAAACAATTATCACAATTTATTTTATTTCTACAAATTCTTTCTTTAAAAACTTCTGCATTACAATCTAAATATTCACCAAGTGTATCGTTTCTTTTTCCTTTAAAAAAACTCTTAATGCTTTTATTAGAAAAAATAATTTTTTTTTCTAAATCTAATAATATTATTCCAGTTGATAATTTATTTAAAATTAGTTTTGTATCACTTGATATCACTATTCTAACTCTCCTCTAAATTCAAAATTATTTTTACCATCTTCTTTTACTTTATAAAGAATTTTATCTACCTCAGAATAATTTGTTAAAAAAGAGTTTTTTAAATCAATCTTTCCTACTCCAATACTTATAGATAATTTTGGTATTAAACTTAATGTATTAATCTTTTCAAATATCATCTTCAACGTTATTTCTAATTGATTTTTGGAAATATCTGTTATCCCTGCAAATTCATCTCCTCTTACATGTCCAAAAACATTATTAATTTTTCTTAAATCATCTAAATCAATTAAAATTAAATATACTTCTTTTTTCTCTTTATAAATCTTTTTAACTGTATCGTTAAAATAATTACGACTATATACCCCTGTTAAAGTATCTACTTTAATTATTTCCTCTAATTGCTTTTCATTTGTTATATCTTTTATTATTCCTAATTTATAAAACAGTATTCTAAGTTTTGATTTTTATAAAAAATCATATCAGTTGTTTTATTAAAATATGCTAATAAAATCTGATTTTTCAACTCTTTCTTATCTACTTTTAATACTTCTAGTATAAAAAACTCTCCCACTTCCATAATCTTTAATGAAATTGAATATTTATTTTTAAAAATAAATGAATCTAAATATTGAGCCTGTTTATTTTCAAGTACTTTATCTACAAGCTTATTTATTATACATACTTTACAATCACAAATCTCTTTATTTTGACTCTAATAGCTTAAGAAAATCTATTTCAGAGATTGGCTTACTAAAAATATATCCTTGTCCTATATCAACTTTATGTGACTTTAAAAAATCTAATTGTTCATTTGTTTCGATTCCTTCTGCAACTATTTTAAAATTAGATCCTTTTACTATATTAATTAATCCTTTATACACTTCTGTTGCAACTTTATTATTAGAATCTACTCTATCTAAAATTGATTTATCAAACTTTATGATATCAACAGGTAAAATACTTAATAAAGAAACTGAAGAGTTTCCTGCAGTAAAATCATCTATTGAAACTTGAATGCCTTTTGCTTTTAAATGATTTATTTTTTCTATAATTGTAGGTAAATTTAATCCTAAAATAGTTTCTGTTAGTTCAACTTCTAATACCTCCGGATTTATTTTATATTTTTCAATTAAATTTATTATTGTGTTTAAAAAATCTTTCCTTTCAAATGTTTGAAGCGAAATATTAAAAGATATTCTAAAGTTATCACTTAATAAATATATTTTTGGAATTTTATTTATAAATTTAAGCGTTTCTTCAGCAATTTTATAATCTATTAAATATACTCTTTTTAATTCTTCTGCAATAAATATAAATTCATCTGGATATATCGCTCCTAAAGAATTATCTTGCCATCTAGCTAATGCCTCTGCTCCTAATATTTTTTTAGTAATTAAATCAAATTTAGGTTGAAATACTGCATAAACTCCATCTAATTCTTTACTAACTAACCTTTTTTTTATCTCTGCTCTTCTATTCAGCTTCTTTATCAATTGATTATTTAATTCTAAAACAGAGATTTCTTTCTCATCATCAATTTCATCTAATGTCTCTAGATACTCAAAAATTTCACTAGCAGATATTAAAGTTTCTTTTTTATAATAAGAAATTTTAATATCCTCATCAAAATTATAACTTTCTTTTAACTTTAATTTCCTAATACTTTCTTTAATATAATTAATTTTATTTTTTATATTATTTTCAGATGTCATTATATAAAATTTATTTCCAGATACTTTATATATTTTACTATTAGTCTCTAAAGCAATATTTAAAATATTTGTAACTTCAATAAGTATCTTATTTCCAATAGACCATCCCACTTTTCTGTTAATTTCAGATAAAATATTTAGTTTAATTTTAATAAATGTAAAGTTTGAAGTATTATATTTTGAAACATCTTCCATATATTGATAATAATTAGGTAAATCTGTTAATTTATCTATTAATAGTTTTTTAGATGCTCTATTTTTTAAATACAACCTTACAATTATAGCTAATAAACTAGCAACTAGAATAAAAGAAATCAAAAATAGTTTTAGCATTTTATTTTTTTCTTGTTCTTTTTCTTTAAATAATAAATCTTCCTTATTTACTTCTCCCTCTTTTAATATTGTGTTAAAATCTTCTGAAATTATAAGAGCTTTATCAATTATATTTTTTAACAAATAATTGTTTTTATTGTATCCAAAAACTAAAGGATATTTATCTTTTTCTATAATAATATTAGAATGTTTAATATTTTCAATATTTGTTGTATATATAATATCAACTTTATTACTAAATAAAGCTTTATTTAAAGAGTTATAATCTTCATATTCTTCAATTACTTCCTTATTAAAATATAGTTTTGCAAAAGCCTCTTCAAAACTATTTTTTAAAACTCCTACTTTTAATTTCTCATTCTTAAAATCACTCTTTTTCTTTCCAACTTTATATAAAGAAATCTCAGTTAAATTTGATGAAAAAATATACTTCTCTTCTCTTTCTCTAGTTTTAATTAGTGGAATTATTTGAATTTTATTTTTATTAAAGAGATCTAAAATTTTATTCCAATTTTCATCAGGCATATTCTTTACTTTAAACTCTATTTTTAATATCTCTGATAAATTTTTAAATAAATTAATTACTGATCCTATATATTGATTTTTTTCTTTTGAATAATAACTATATACTTGCTGACTTTCAAGTCCAATATATATGGTTTTATTATTTTTTAAATATTCTCGTTCTTCTTTCGTTAATGCTTCCATCAATATTTTATTTTCTATAAAAAGCTTTCTTTTTTTTAAAAAATTATTTATCTTAGTATAATATTTTTCTTCTATTGCTCGATTTACTATAGGTAATAAATCTTTATATTCTTTGCTTAATCCTATTACATTACTTGGCAATTTAGAAACTTTTATTTTTTCATTATTACAAATTGATTCGTGAGTTGAATATAATGAATATTTTTTTTCCTTTATTTTATTACTTTGATTATTTGTTAATTTATTCTTTAAATTACCTGTTAAAATATTAAAATCAAAAAATTGTTTATATAGTTTAAAATCCGTCTGATCTAAACTTTTATCATTAAAAACAACATATAAATCTTCTTCATATAAAGGAACTGATGATAGTATGTCTCTACATTCATTATTTGTTTGAAATATTCCACCAAATATTTTATTTTCTTTATTATATTGACCTTCTATAAAGCTTTCTTTTTCAACTACTATATTTAATCCTAAATAGTTTTTAAATAAATCTTCTAAAATATTATTTATAGATTCTTCTTCAAATATTTGATTTTTATATGTTTTTTTGTCTAGTACTAATATAATTGGATTTAATCTATAATTTTCTAAAATCTTTTGTTCATTATTACTCTTACTTACATATGTATCAGAAGCAAATAAAGTTAAAGATAATATTAAGTATAATATTATTTTCATGTAATTCTCCTTAATTATTTCTATTTTAAAATATAACAACCTTTTCCTTTAAGTTTAGCTTCATACAATAGTTTATCTGTATTTGCATAATTTTCTAAATAGTTTTTTGATATATCTAAATTTTTAGCTCCAGTACTTATTGATAATTGAGGACTTAACCCAATTTTTATTAAATCACCATATATCTTCTTTAAAATTTCTTCAACTTCAGTTTTACTTCTATTAATTAATCCACTAAATTCATCTCCACCTATTCTAAAAAATATGCCTTCTGGAT
>NZ_JBOFKN010000008.1:0-7790 GCF_051657365.1 Paraclostridium sp. | reverse complement strand
CTAATGACCAAAGGTTAGAGGTATAGCTAATTTGCAAACTATATTTAATAAAAGTCAAAAGAGGATAAGGATGTAATTAACATTACTCCTTGGAAAAGCACTGAATTTGAAGGCTTAGGCTATCAAATCAGTGCTTTTTTTAATTATCGCTTATATTTAGGGATTTTGTTATAATTATATATATAAAAAGTAAAAACTTAAGGAGCGATTAATTTTGAATATAAATAAATTGAGTATAGAGAATATAACGGTATTTGAAGATTTTAAATTAAATGCAAGTAATGGAGTTAATGTTATAATTGGAGAAAATGGAACAGGTAAAACTCATCTTATAAAATTAATCTATGGGGTTGGGGAAACTAGCATGGGAACAGAAGAAGATGCAGTTAACGTATCAAATGAATTTTTTAGAACAAAACCATCTAATTTAGTAAGAGATATAAATATAGATAAAGAACTTAAGTCCGCATTTATAATAGATTATGGATATAATGGTAGCACTGGCTACTTTATACATAATAATAATCAGCAAGATATAACTCTAGAAGTAATTAGCGAAACAAATGTAAAAGAATATCCTAAATACATATTTATACCAGCGAAAGAAATGTTATCTCATTCAAAAGGGTTTCTAGCTCTTAACAACAAGTATGATATGCCATTTGATAAAACCTATGTAGATATAATAACTAATGCAGAGCTTCCTGAGACTAAAGAAGTATCTCCTATAAATAAAAAAATATTAGATATAATATCAAAAGTAATAGATGGAACTGTAATATATGAAAATGATACTTTCTATATATTAAAAGATGACAAAAGAAAGATAGAATTTTCATTAGAAGCAGAAGGACTTCGTAAATTTGGACTATTATACAAATTAATAAGAAATGGACTTATAGAAAAAGATACTATACTTTTATGGGACGAGCCAGAAGCTAATATAAATCCTTCACTTATACCAGTACTTGTAGATATATTTTTAGAACTACAAAGAGAGGGAGTTCAAGTATTTATAGCAACGCACAGCTACAACTTAGCTAAATACTTTGAAATAAAAAGAAATAAAACTGATAAAGTTCTTTTCCATAGCTTATATAAAACTGAAAATGGAGTTAAATCGCAAAGTAATGAGTACTTTGGAGAATTAGACAACAATATCATAATAAAAGCTGATTCTAAACTCTTAGATGATGTAATAGAAGAAAGTTTAGAGGATTAGTTTATGGAAAGTAAAATAGTATTAGATGAAAATGGAATGTATAAATTTGATTTTTCAAATTGCGAATATGTATTAGAATTTCATGATTTAGCTAATAAATCTAAGTTAAATGATGTTGATTTTATAACAGAATTAAACAATGAAGTGTTATTTATAGAATATAAAAACTCTAATATACCAAATGCAGTAAGACCAGAAGCTATGTTAAAAAAAATAATAGAAAAACCAGAAAAGTTTTATGCAAGTATTGCTAAGAAATATTATGACAGTCTCTTAGTACTTTGGTCTTGCAGAGGAAATGAAAAAGATAAACCAATATCTTATATATTTTTAATAGAAGATAAATTAATAGATGAGGTTATGAGAAAAAAATTAAAAGCTAAGATAAAAAATCAATTGCCATTTAATTTAAAAGGAGATCAGATTTTAAGAGAAGTTATATCAAAGTTTGAAGTATATAATCTTAAAGAGTGGAATCGTGAATTTCCACACATTAAGATTACACCAGTAGAATAATAAAAAATTATCAATTAGATTATCTGTTATCGTGGACAGTCTACATATAATAGGTTATATTATAACTATTTAAAATCAAAGGGATGTTTATAGGAGGGATAATTATAAATTTTGATAATTGTAAACTCGTTAGTTTAAATAGTGAAATATTAGAGCATATATTTTTATGGAGATATGATAAACCATATAATGTATATGATTTGTATTTAAATGACTATTTAAACAATAGTGACTCGTGGGGAGTAGAGCAATTTGCTTTAGTAGAAAATGATAATATAATTGCATATGTATCATGTCAGATAGTAGAAAATGATATGTGGGTTGGATGGTCTTTAAGACCGAATTTATGTGGAAGTGGAATAGGTCAAAGTTTTGTAAGAAAATGTATAATCGAATTAATAGAACTGAAAAAATACTATATGAAAGATATATTTTTAAAAGTATATAGCTGGAATGCTCGTGCTATAAAAGCTTATGAAAAAGTAGGATTTACACATCATGATAATTTTATAAGAGTTGAAAATAGTAAATCTACTGAATATACTATAATGAACATGAAGATTAACTAAGAACTATTAATTCAATAATTAGTTATTCAAAAAATGTTTATGATGAAAAAATTTAAGATAATATGTATAATCTTTTTAAGAATGGTTAATTAAGTTTAACAATCAGCCAACACTGACTACACAAAAGCTAGATAATATCTTACCTTTTGGTAGTACCTTTGGAAGTGATGGTGGCTAGATATTTGAAAAAATATCACATTAAATATAATGAATCTACTAGATTCCTCGCTCTACTAGAGTGCAAATAGCCCTAGTCTAACGCCCAAAGGTTAGAGGTATAGCTAATTTGCAAACTATATTTAATAAAAGTCAAAAGAGGATAAGGATGTAATTAACATTACTCCTTGAAAAAGCACTGAATTTGAAGGCTTAGCCTATCAAATCAGTGCTTTTTTTAATTATCGCTTCTACTTAGGTATTTTGTTATAATTATTATAGTAAATTTTAAAATAATAATTAAAATTTAAATAATAGTTGCAACAATATATAGTTTTAAATTATATATATGAAATAAAAAACATAAATATTTAGGGGAGGTAAAATCATGAAAAAGAAAACAATCGCATTAATAGCAGTATTATTAATTTCAATAATTGGAATATTGATATTTACAAAAAACAACTCAACTCCAGAAAAACCACCAGAGGACTCAAAAGACAATCAAGTACAAACAACACCAGAACAACTAGATGTTATGGGGAAAATAACAAACATAAAACAAGAAGAAGACAACTTAATAATAAGAGTAGAAGCTGTCAAAGATGAAAACGCTAAAAATGGAATTGATACACTAGACTTAAAACCAGAAGTTAGATACGACATAGCAGACGTTGTAATAAATAAAGATACAATAATCAAAAAAGCAGACTCAGACAAAACACTTAAATCATCAGATATAAAACAAAATCAAATAGTAGCAGTTAAATTTGAAAAAATAGAAGGAAGATCTTACCCAGTATATGCAAATGCACAAAGCATCACTATAATTGATATGAATAATTAATTAATTAATTTACAAAAAAAGTAAAAAATTCAAAATATTTACAATTATATAAAAACATGATATAATCATTCATAACAAATAAAACTTAATAAAAATTACCTCATCTAAAAAGATTGAGGTAGAGGTCGCATTTACTAAAAGTAATATTGAAGAGGTCGGAAGCCAATGAATCAATATAAAAGGAGTAAGTGCCGAAGTTCTAGTATCCAAAGCTAGTGCTGGGGCTGTATTTAATAAGTACAGTACTGTCATCAAAATTATCCCAAGTTTTGATGGAGAGCTATCTTAAGTAAGATAAAGGGGAGATGTAGGTATGTTGTATTTAGCATATTAAGCTCAACATGTACTCGTGTTGAGCTTTTTGATTAAACAAATTTTCACACCTATATAAACTAAGATAGCAAAAGGGAAACAGACAATTAAACGTCTTAATTTAAAAAATGGGGGAGATTGAAAATGAGTAATTTAAAAAAGAAAAAGATTATTATGCCAAATACACTTACAATAATATTTTTATTAATAGTAGTAATGGCAATCCTTACTTGGATAGTACCAAGTGGAAGTTTTGAAAGAGAAGATGTAGATAATCGATTAGTTGTTGTAGCAGGAACTTATGAAAAAGTACCGTCAAATCCACAAGGAATAGCTGATGTATTTACAGCACCTATAAATGGATTTATAGATGCAGCAGAAGTAGTAGGATTTGTTTTAATAGTAGGAGGAGCTTTTGGGATAGTTAACAAAACAGGAGCAATAGAAGCAATTATAGCTCACACTGTAAACAAAATGAAAAAATACCAATTCCTAATAATACCTATCTCAATGATGCTATTTGGATTAGGTGGGACAACGTTTGGAATGAGTGAAGAAACACTACCTTTTTACATGATATTCATACCACTTATGACTAGTATGGGATATGATTCATTAACCGCAGTGGCAACAGTATTCATAGGAGCGGCAGCGGGATTTGCAGCATCTACTACCAATCCTTTTTCTGTAGGTATAGCACAAGCACTTTCACATATAGCACCAGGTTCTGGGATAGAGTATAGAGTAATTATGTTTATAATATTTATGATTATAAGTATTGGATTCGTAATGATATATGCTAATAAAGTTAAAAAGAATCCAGAAAAATCTTTAGTTAGAGATATATTAGTTAATAAAGAAGCAATAGAGAGTAATGACACAAATATAAAAAAATTTACAAAAAGAGAAGCTATAGTAATAACAATTTTCACATTAGGTATGGCAACTATGGTGTATGGGGTTTTAAAATTAGGTTGGTACATAAATGAAATTGCAATGATATTTACGGCTATAGGTTTAATATCAGGAATAGCATCAGGGCTTAGTCAAGATGAGATAGTTAGTTCATTTATAAGTGGAGCTAAAGATTTAATGTCAGCAGGACTATGTATAGCATTTGCACGTGGAATAGTGATAATAGCAGAAAATGGATATATAATAGATACAATTTTAAACTCTGCATCAAATATTTTAAATGGATTACCAAAATCTATATTTATAAATTTAACTTTCTTGATAGAAGGGTTAATAGCATTTTTAATACCGTCAGCATCAGGACTTGCATCACTTACAGTACCAGTTCTTGCACCACTTGGAGATTTGGTAGATGTGTCTAGACAAATGATAGTTACAGCTTTTCAATTTGGAATAGGTATAACAAACTTAATAACACCTACATCGGGAGTATTAATGGGAGCATTAGCACTGGCTAATATTCCTTGGGCAAAATGGGTTAGATTTATAATGCCTTTGATTGTAGTTCTAGTAATTACTACAATGGTATTTTTAACAACAGGATTATATATAGGACTTTAACATAGGGGGAAAATTTATGATAGAAAACATAAAGAAAAAAGCTTATAGCATAGAAAATGAATTGGGAAAAGAGATAGAAGAAGTATGCAATTTTATATTTAATAATCCAGAATTAGGAGATGAAGAGTATATATCATCTAAATATCTAGTTGATAAAATGAAAGAATATGGATTTAAAACAATATATCCTTACTGCAATATGGACACAGCATTTAGAGCAGAATTAGGAGATGATGATGGTCCTACCATAGGATTTTTAGCAGAGTATGATGCACTTCCTGGATATGGAGAAAATAAAGAAGCGGCTCATGCTTGTGGTCACAATTGGATTGCAGCATCAACATTAGGGGCTTGTATAGTGCTTAGCAAGTTAAAGGCAAGTTTTAAAGGTAAAATTGTATTAATAGGAACACCAGCGGAAGAAAGTACAGGAGGAAAGTGTGATTTAGTTAAATGTGGAGCTTTTGATGATATTGATGTATGTTATCAGATGCATATAGAAGCTTTTAACAATATAAATTGTAAGGCTTTGGCAATGGATTCTATAGAGTTTAGTTTTAAAGGAGTAGCAGCACATGCAGCTAGTCATCCTCATATGGGAGTTAACGCATTAGATGCAGTACAACTTACTTTTGCAGGAATAAATGCACTAAGACAACATGTAACATCAGATGTTAGAATACATGGTATAGTTTCAGATGGAGGAGAAGCTGCAAATATAGTTCCAGAAAAATCAGCTTGTAAGTTTTACATAAGAGCTAGTGAAAGAACTTATTTAAACGAAGTAACTAAAAAGGTTATAAACTGTGCAAAAGGTGCAGAGTTAATGACAGGGGCTAAATTAACTTATAGGTACTTTGAAAATCCTTTTGATAATATAATAAACAACAAAGTGCTTCAAAACATCACAAAGAGGAATTTAATTAATGTAGGGATAACAGATATATTAGAAGGAAAAGAAGGGCCAGTAGGTTCTACAGATATAGGTAATGTAAGTCAAGTTTGTCCTACTATGTATACGGAAATAGCTCTAGATATAAATCCTATGGTATATGTTCACGAAAAAGAGTTTTTAAATTATGCAAATTCCAAAGAAGCTTATGATAAGTTACATAAGTCAGTAAAAGCAATGGTAGGATGTGCTTTAGAAATTTATTTAGAAGACGGGTTACTATGTGAGATTAAGAAAAATCACTTAAATTCATAAAAAATATTTATTGATGAGTAAGAAGAAGGTATTGGAAAATGGCCAATACCTTTATTTTTATTTCACTTTAGTTTTCTAATTTTTACATAATATAAAATAATAGGCAAAAATATTAAAATTAAAAACATAGGTAAAAATAAAGAACCTAAAGGTTTACTATTTGCCGACATAATAGTTATATAAAAGAAAGAAACGTTAATTGAAGTTTTCACAAAGCTTATAAAATATCTTGTTAAATCATAAACTTTAGCATAATTTTGCTCAGTTACTTTTACAGGTATATTTAAAGATTGAGGTATAAATAATGTAATTCCCATAGAGCAATTTACTAAAACTGCCAATATAGGCAACAATATTAACGTACCCTTATCTCCCCACGAATCAATATGACCTGTGAAATTATAATGAGATGGTACTGTATCTCCTATATTGTTCCAATTAACAATTAGATACCCTATCATAAAACATAATATTAATAAATTTATAAGTTCTATTACTTTCTGTTTAGTATCAAATTCAAACTTATAGTTCATTATATCCCCCCCTGTTTTGATTTTTATAATTTAAATAATTATAGCATAAAGCATATTCTCTTGCTTTAAGTAAATATAAATCTTTTTTATATAGTAGATATTTATGTTGACAATTAGACTTTTGTCTAATAGAATTAAATTAAGGATATAGACAAATGTCTAATAAAAGGAGGTAATAGTATGATAAAAATTCCTAAGACAGAACACCAAGTTATGAAATTTATTTGGTCTCAAAAATCATCTAAGGTATCATCTAAGGAAATAGGTGATTATATGCTGAAAGAATGTTGTTGGATAAAGCCAACAACAGCAAAAGTTCTTTCCAGATTAGTGGAAAAGGATTTTTTAAAATCTGAAAAAGAAGGAAGAAATATCACATACACTGTGCTAGTAGAGGAACATGAATATGTAAAGTTTGAAACAAATGAATTTTTTGACTTTGTTCATAATAAATCATTAAAAAGCATAGTATCCACTCTAGGAGAGGGAGATTCTATAAGTGATGAAGATATAAAAGAACTTGAAGAATGGATAAAAAATAGGTGATAAATATGAGTGCTATAATTATAGAATTAATTAATGTAAGTTTATATATTAGTATATCTATATTACTAATAATGGTATTTAAAGATAAACTTTTAAGTAAGTACACAGCAACATTTAAATATCTTGTATACATAGCAATATGTATAAGAGGTATATTCATATTTAAAATAAATATTACAATGCCTAAGTTTTTAGAGTCATTAGTAAACACAAATGATAACATCTTAACTTTTAATAACAATGCATTACAAAACAGTTTACACATAAATATTGTATACATAGCATTTTGTATATGGATTATAGGTGCATTAATAGCATCTATACATTATATTAAATATAATATTAA
>NZ_JBOFKN010000007.1:0-4461 GCF_051657365.1 Paraclostridium sp. | reverse complement strand
ATATTAAAATAAATATTAAATATATTAAAAAAATAGTGACAAATATTAAGCGTGTGTATATACTTATATTAAGAGATAAATTAAAAGCAATTTATAAATTGTTATAAAAAAATAAGCTTAGAAAAATTAGAGTTATCTAAACTTATTTTTAAAATTATCGAATTGTTAAGGCTTTACTTCCTAAATAAGTAAAATTAGATATGAAAGTATTTTTATCAACTTTCAATTTAAGTCCACCTATAGGGTCGTTATAATATATATAATCAGAATCGTATCCAGTTAATAATATTGCATGATTATCAAAATCTGCGTTAATAACTTTGTTTGAGTTGGGTACGTACCATTGTTCTGGAGATACTACAGATTCAAATGATTTATTTATCCAAACAACAACTGGATTTCCATCTGACAGTTCACTTTGTAAATCGTTATATGTGGAACCGGTTAAGTTTATTATAGTTGGAAATTTACTTTTTAAATTTTCGCATAGTGGATTGGGATTTATTATATATCCCATTTCTGTGCCTGTAACATCACCAACAAACCCTTTATCAGGATCACCCCATGAGATTATATCAGTTTCACCATTATAATTAGATGTAATCATTGGAGTAGGATCAAGTGGCAAAAGTTTAGCAAACTCTATTTTATCAAATTTAGAATTTGTTTTGTACTCAGCTAACATTTGGAGTGATACAATTTCACAACCGTTATTTAGCTCAGGCATTTGATTTTCAACAGGAACATCTAGATGTACAGATGGTTTTATATCATTTGTAAAGCTTGTTAAAAAACCCTTTAAATTTGAAGCTGTTTCTGAAGCTTTAAATTTAAAATTAATAGATTCTTCTATATTAGTTAAGATATTTTTAACAGATGATGTTATGTTTTCATATGTAAAGTGGCTTATATCATATTTAAATTTGTCTGATGAAAAAGGACTAAAAAAAATAGTAGTTCCTATTAAAGTTGCACATATTAATAATTTCGAACGAACTTTCATGTCAAAAATCCTCCTAGCTGTATTTCATAGAAATATGTTGTACACATTGTTATTAATTATAAATTGATAATGAGGAAAATGCAAATTAAATATAAGGCATATATCAAGGGGGTTTAAAAAATTTAAAATATAAAGTTAAAAAATTAAATATAAAGTATTAAAAAGGAAGTGATAGTGTGTATAAAGTTTTGACAAAATGCCCAGTTTGCAGTGAAGAACTTAAGATTACGAAACTAGAATGTAGTCATTGTAGTACTAAAATAGAAAATGATTTTTCTTTTTCTAATTTTGAAAAGTTATCTAAAGATCAATTAAATTTTGTAGAAGTATTTTTAGCGTGTAGAGGAAATATAAAAGACGTTGAAAAGAAACTTAGTATATCTTATCCGACAGTTAGAGGAAAATTGGATGAAGTTAATAATGTATTGGGGCTGAATATAAAAAAAGATAGTGATAAAGAAAAACAAAATATAATGGATATGTTAGAAAGTGGAGAGATATCTTCAGATGAAGCTATAAGATTATTAAAAAATTTATAATTAAAAGGTGGTAATTTATAATGGAAGATAAAAAGAGAATTTTAAAAATGGTTGAAGATGGAAAAATAAGTGCAGAAGAAGGTATAAAATTACTTGATGCATTAGAAAATAATTCCAATAAAGAAGAAAAAGCTCATAAAGAAGTAGTAATTAATGATGAAGAGTTTTTAAAAATAGAAAAAAACAAGTCAAAAGGTAAAATGATATATATAAGAGTTATAAGCAGTGATGGAGAAAGAGTAAAAGTTAATATACCTGTTGAATTTTTGAAAATATTGGGAACAAATACAGCTATGGGAGGAATGAATTTAGAAAAGCATAATGTAGACATAAATAGTATACTTAGTGCTGTTGAAAATGGATTTGAAGGAAGATTAGTAGAAGTTGATAGTAATGATGGGGATAAAGTTATAGTTGAGATAGGTTAGGGGTGGATCGTTTGAAAGTACTTGTTAAAAGTAAGGATATAAAAAGAGATATTAATATAAGTTTACCTATGTGCATGATAACTACTGTATTAAAATTTATAAACGTTTCTAGTATTAAATATGGAAGTGACAATAAAATAGTAGATGATTTATTTACAGATTGTAATAAGGCGAACCTTATAAAAGGTTTAAAATACTTAAGAAAATATCATAAAGGTCTAGTTCTTGTTGAAGTAGATAGCCCTAATGGAGAAGTTGTTAAAATACAAATTTAATATAAAAGGCGGTATTATTATTGGAGAGTACAGAGAATTTTAAAAAAAATAACCTTTGGAATAAAAATTTTTTTCTGCTTTGGCAAGGTCAACTTGTATCTTGCCTAGGAGATGCTTTTTATTCCATGGCTCTTGGATTTTGGGTTTTAGATAAAACAGGGTCATCTGCTATAATGGGGATGCTAATGGCAGCTGTGAGTATTCCAAGAATAATCATAGGACCTTTTGCAGGGGTGATAGTAGATAGGTTTGATAGAAAAAAACTTATACTTTTAGGAGATTTTATAAGAGGTATAGGAATGGTATTTGTAGGATATGCAGCCTTTAATAATTTCTTGGAAGTATGGATGGTTATGATAGTTGGGATTGTATGCGGAATATGTTCAGCATTTTTTAATCCAGCTATAAGTTCAGTTATACCAGATTTAGTATCAAGTGATAATATAGTAAAAGCAAATTCAGCTCAGCAAATGGCAACATCAACAACACATCTAATCGGAAGTGTATCTGGAGGATTTATTTATTCAATTCTAGGCGCTTCAGTCATGTTTATATTCAATGGTATAAGTTATATCGTATCAACAATAAGTGAAATCTTTATAGATATTCCAAAAGTGGAAAGAAAAAATACTGAATTAACAATTAAAGAAGATTTTAAAGAAGGAATAAAATTTACTTTTGGTTTTAGGGGTTTTGTAATATTACTATTTGTTGCTTTTTCCCTTAATTTTTTATATGCAATGTTTTTTCTTTTATTAAGACCGTTATTTATGATGGAGGAGTCTTTAGGAGTTGCTAGATTTGGAATTATATCAGCGTTTCAAAGTATAGGTATGATTAGTGCTAGTATAATTCTTACTAAAGTAAATATAAAAGCTGAAAATAGATCTAAGGTAATGCTACCAGCACTATTTTCACAAAGTTTATTTTTCTTTTTAGGAATACTTATAAATAATTTCTACTTTATGTGCTTATGTTTTTCATTAGGAAGTTTTTTAAATACAATATCAAATACAGTGAGTACATCATCTATGATGGTAGTTATACCACAGGATATGAGAGGTAAAGTTATGAGTATTGTATTTACATTATCTATGGGAATTCATCCAATAGGAACATTAGTTGGAGGAATACTTGGAGATATATTTTATCCGAGAACTATAATGATTGGTTGTTTTCTAATTGGAATAATAGTTAGTATTCCAATACTTTTTAGTAAAAGCGTAAAAAATGTATTGAATTATAATCCCAAAAATCAAACATTAGAAGAAATAAAAAATTGATTTTACTTGTAAAAATAGAGCTTTCTTAGCATTAAATACATAATAATAGAGATCTATTATGTAAAAGCTATAGGTAATTATAAGTTAGGAGGAAATTTAAATGGCAAAAAAACCTTTAGTAAGTAATGCAAAGCAAGCTTTAAATCAAATGAAATTAGAAATGGCAGGAGAATTAGGCATTGCAAGTGATCATGTAGAAGGTGCTAATAAAAGTGCTTATGAAAATGGTGTTATGGCGGGTAACTTAGGTGGAATGATGAGTAAAAGACTTGTAGAAATGGGTCAAGAACAATTACTTAGAGAATATAATAGTAAGAAAAAATAAAATATAGTATCTCAAAATGGAGTAAAGATAAATTTTTATCTAAAGCTTAATATTTTGAGATACTATATTTTTTATCCTCTTTTTTTTTGAAGTTCTAGATATTCCATTAAAATATCTTCAGAAATTTCGTCTTCGGTAGTAACAAAAGATGCTCTAGTCCAAAGACTTTCCAAGTGACTTAAATGATTAAACTCACTTCTTAAAATTTTAGAAGAGGATATTTTGAACTTTACGATTATATCGTGAGGACTTATATCCGATAATGGATTAACCTGTACTTTACAATAATCATCTCCACAATGAATATTTAAGATTTTTATATTTAAAAGCTCTGCTTCTGATTTTATTATTTCATAAAATCTTTTTTTCACCTCTTCATTTTCGAAAATCTTTCTTCGGTATCGTGGACAAAATACATAATTATACTTTAAATAACTAATTCTTTTTTTATCTATTCTATATTCTTTTCTCATAATAAATATATTACCTATTAAATTAAAAAACTTCAATACTATTATAATTAGTAGCTAGATTTATAGGTGAAAGTGAATTTTCTAATTTAGTTAGATTGTTTTGATATTGTATAAAATTACTTAAAAGCAATATAG
>NZ_JBOFKN010000006.1:0-1768 GCF_051657365.1 Paraclostridium sp. | reverse complement strand
TATCTGAAAATATATTTTCTTTGGACATTTCACTTAAAATAGGTGATATTTTCTTAATTCTTAAGTCATCATTATAAAAATCCAAATCCTCTTTATTTTCCCAAGTATTTAAATCTTCCATTTTATCAAGCATAAAAGTAGTAGTTTTTTTTAAAATATTTTGAATATTAAGTAAACTTTTAGGTTGGAGGGTTTCAATATTTCGATAACTAATAAAAATAGCTTCCAAATTAAAAATAAAATAATGCCAAGCTTTTTTTCTTTTAATTTCATGAGGTTGATTCCCATTTCCTTCAAATTGGGCTTTAATCTTATTTATAAAAATATCTTTTCGACTTAATACTTTTTCATAATCGCCAGTAAATAAAGCGAACGTAGTCAGTTCCGCTTCATACCACGAACCATGGTTATTTAGTGCTTCTTCCTCTTCTTTCCCATTAGAACTATGTTCCATCCAAAAAATAAATTCTTTAAACCATTCTTTTATTTTTTTCAAAATACCAAATTCAATTAAATCTTTATTTTCTAGAACGGTTATATAATCGATAACTTTTATTAAATGTCTAGCATCAATTAGTCCAATTCCTCTTCCGGTACAAACTCCTGGAATTGCCTGAGCATAATCCATATTAGGATTCATTCTTGTTTCTTTATCAACAAACCAAATTTTAAGGAGTTCATTTACCTTAGATAAATAAGAAAAATCTTCATAAATAAGATAAAGAGTTGTTAAAATCATAATATCATTACAAAAATTCTCTATTCTAATAGAATCAGTAGCAAATGTTTTAACATAGGGATTAGCTTTACAATCATCAATTATCCAAGGCATTCCATCAATTCCTGTTTTATTTGGCCAAGCGTAAATTCCAATACTGTAGTAATCGTGTTTATTTAAACTATGAGGTAAAAGCTCTTTTTCAACTACAGAGTATTTTAAAGTAGTTATTTTATCATCCATTTCTTTTTTTAAATTTAAAATTTGACTTTTAAGAACAAGATTAAAATTTAATTCATTTTTTATTCTTAATATTTCATTTAAATTATATTCACTTTTTTTAATCACTCATTTTCCTCCACTTTTTTAATTTAATCACATTTTATACACGTTAAATAGTTAATACGATAATGAAAAAGAGGATAATTCTATACATTATTCCTCTTTTTAGATTTATTAATTGAATTTTATTTTATAAAATCTTGCCTAATAGGTGTGAATATATCTATCAACTTTCCTTTTTCTAGGCAAATACATCCGTGTTCAACATTTGATTCCTTGTACAAAACATCACCAGCTTTAACAATTTTTTCTTTATCTCCAATTTTAAAAACAAACTCTCCTTCTAAAACGTATGTCATTTGCTCATGAATATGAGAATGTAAAATTCCAACTGCCTCCTTCTCAAAGCTAACTTCAACAGTCATTAAACTACCATTATGAGCTAAAATTTTTCTAGAAATACCATTTCCTAGATTTTCTGATTTTGATTCATCATAAAAAAAATAATTTTTAATTTTAATCACCTCTCCTAAAATTATCTAACTAACCATCCACCATCTATTGCTAGAATATGTCCATTTACATAATCTGCTGCCTTTGATGCTAAGAATATCGCTCCCCCTACAAGGTCTGAAGTTTGCCCCCATCTTCCTGCTGGTATTCTTCCTAATATCTCTGCATTTCTTTTTTCGTCAGCTCTAATTGGTGCTGTGTTAGCTGTTTCTATATATCCTGGCGCTATTGCATTTACTTGGATATTATCTATTG
>NZ_JBOFKN010000005.1:0-1001 GCF_051657365.1 Paraclostridium sp. | reverse complement strand
CACCTAGCGTGTGCATGCGCTCTTCTGCGTTAAACAACGCTTTTCGAACGCCAGATGTAAGATTGAGGATTTCGATCGCAGCATCCGTTTCTGGCGCAATCACCAGCCGGATATCCCAAGTGCAATCTGAGTTGGAAGCCTTGCCTTTTACCACCGTCTTATCAGTAAGCGGTGCGACAGTAATCAGTGGCATGGGTATGCTGTTGCGGCGTAGCCACATCTGTGGCCATCCTGATTCCACGGTTGCATTTGGGTATTCCGTGCGTAACCGAAGCATCAACGCATCCATCACCGATACGGCTTTACAGCTTGGTTGATTAGTCATAAGTTGCTAACTTTTCCAAAAAGCGTTGTGCAACATCATCCAGCGCATCATCATTGTCACTGATATATGCGCTCCATAATTGCCCCACGGATGGGCCGTGCCGCACGCGATAATCATCGCGGCCTCTTCCTTCTCGTGTAGCTAAGCCCAGCGCCCCATTTTTCAACACCAGCAAGAAAGCGCTTCGCATATGCTTCTCTGGACCTGATGTTTTTACGCGCACACCTACACCGGCATTTTTTAGCGGTACCGTTTTGCCCGTGGTGTATTTTTGTTTCGCATCATATCGCGCCAGCAGAACCGGCCTGTTCCAACCATAAATTGCCGCTTCCAGCGTGCGCTGGGTTGCGCGGCGTGAAACATATAGCCTTTCTTGGATGTAGTTACGTGGAAGATTGATGGTTTCAGCAATGCGCTGAACGCCTTTTTGCCGAATATCATCTGCCGACTCGTTCACTGCATCCCGCAGGTGCCGGTTCTGCTCACTGATGATTTTGCGTAAGTCAGTGGAGAGCTGATCAAGTTCATTGCTCATACGTTATCCAGTAACTCACCATCCCAGCATCGCGATGACGAACGCCTGAGAGCTTGATTGTGCGACCAGAGGACTGCAATTTTTGACCGGGTGAATGCTCTGGCCAATCCGATTCAAAAAACTCGATTGCATCGCGCTGTG
>NZ_JBOFKN010000004.1:0-7655 GCF_051657365.1 Paraclostridium sp. | reverse complement strand
AAATTTCCTCTAATGTTATTACTATTTCTAAATAGTCATTAGTTCTTAAAGTTTCTTCACATATTTTTATATCTGAGTTTAATGTTATTAATAATTCATTCAATTTATTTGACCTTCTCTCTGTATTAAATTTAAATTATATTATATCACTGCGATAGTATATATTGACAACTTATATTAAAATTATATTAATGATAAGTTAAAGGAGGATGTTTTATGAGTAAATGTAAATTAGCAATTATTCAAATGATTATTACAGATGATAAAATTAAAAATCTTGAAATTTTAAATTGTTATTTAGACAAGCTTTCAAAAAATAGAGTTGATATTGTTGTACTTCCTGAAATGTTTTGTTGTCCTTATGTAACTAAGTTTTTCCCTTTATATGCAGAATGTGAAGGTGGAGCTACTTATACTTATTTATCTAAATTAGCAAAAAAATATAATATATATTTAGTAGCTGGATCTATGCCTGAAGTAGATGAACATAATAAAATTTATAATACTTCTTATGTTTTTGATAGAAATGGTGATTTAATAGGTAAGCATAGAAAAATACATTTATTTGATATGCAAATAAATGACAAATTTATAAAGGAATCAAATACTATAACTCCAGGAAGTGATATAACAGTATTTGATACTGAATTTGGAAAGTTTGGTTTATGTATTTGTTATGATTTAAGATTTACAGATATATTTAATATTATGGTAGCTAAAGGTGCTAAAGCTATTATAGTTCCTGCTGCATTTAATATGAAAACAGGTCCTTCTCATTGGGATTTATTGTTTAAATGTAGGGCTATTGACAATCAGGTTTATACAATTGGGTGTGCTCCAGCTAGAAATGTAAATGATTCTTATATTTCTTTTGGAAATTCTATTGTCGTTTCTCCTTGGGGTGATATAGTAAATAAGTTAGATGAAAAAGAAGGTTATTTTATTTGTGATCTAGATTTTGATTATGTTGATAAAATTCGAAAAGAATTTCCATTTCTTAATCATAGAAAAAATCACTTATATAAATAAAATATGGCCATTAAAACTATTTTTTAATGGCTATATTTTTATTAATTTTCTTTATATTCTGCTCCAGCTCCAACTTTAGTAACTTGAACTGCAACCATTTCACTATCTCCATTAATTATTTCATGCCACTGTCCTGCTTTTACAAAAACACTACAGCCTTCTTTAACATCCATAGTTTCATTTTCAACACTCATTTTTCCATTTCCTTTGAAAAAGAAAAATACTTGTTCTCCATTTGGATGTCTATGTGCTTTTAATATTTGTCCTGGCTTAAAATAATATACTTCAGAGGTTATATCTGATCCTGAAAATACTGGTATTTTAGGTACAACACTATCATTATATTGTTCTAGAGTACCATCTAATAAATTTTTTACTATTTCCATTAAAACTTCCTCCTTTATGTGTGTTAATCCTATATATATTTTGCTAATTAGTGATATAATATTCAATATATACTATTTATTGAATATTTTTATACATTTATTTTTGTTAAAGATAAAATATTTAGCTATTATAATATATTTATTGAATTATTTGGAGGAAATATGCAAAAATCACATACTATGCCTATATATCAAAAGATTGCTCTTGATATAGCTAACAATATATATAGCGGCAACATCTCTGAAGGTGCTACGCTTCATGGCCGTTCTGCTCTTGCTGCTAAGTATAATGTTTCGCCTGAGACTATTAGACGTTCTGTCAAGCTTCTAGAAGATATAGAAGTTGTTCAAAGTATTAAAGGAAAAGGAATAATCGTTTTATCTTCTGTAAGTGCTGAGTCATTTTTAAAAAAATATCAAAACATAACTAATATTTCATCTTATAAGTCAGATTTATATTCTCTTCTTAATAGCAAAGCTAAGTTAGAAGCTCAGATATTAGAAACTATGAATAAAATAGTAGATTATTCTAGTAGGTTATCTACTATAAATCCTTTAGTTCCTTTTGAGTTTGAAATTAAATCTAATTGTAAGTTTATTGGAATGACTGCTGGTCAAACTAATTTTTGGCAAAATACCGGCGGAACTATAGTTGCTGTTAAAAGAAATGGAGAGCTTATTCTTTCTCCAGGACCTTATATTGAATTTATAGAAAATGACATATTAATGGTTATTGGAGATGTTAATATTCACAATTCAGTTCCAATGTTTTTATATGGGCATGATGAATAAGTTTTAATTTGCTAGAGATATTTTAAAAAAAGGGGGATCCCAATAATGTATACATATACTTATGTTAGATCAAAGGCTAGTTCAGTTTTTAGAATTTCTGATCATAGAGAGTTGATAAATAAGCATAGTCAAGAAGGCTGGAGGTTTATTACAGCTATACCTAGTGATTTTGAACTTAATGGAAAAGTAATTGAATTTGACCTAGTTTTTGAGAAAGAAGTTTAGAAATAATATTTGTACAATTTAATTTTTATAAATGTAAAAGAGAGTATCTTAATATAAATTTCAATTAAGATACTCTCTTTTATTTTGTGTTGAATGATTAATATATATTATAAGTATTTCATTATTTTTTATCAATATACATTTTTTTAATTTTGTATTGCAGGTTGTTTATATTTACTTTTAACTTCATATTCTTTTTTGACCGGCTTTACAATTACTTTTTCTTTTTCTTTTTTTACTTCTGTTTTAAACTCTTCTTTTAAAGCTTTCATTACAGATACAATACTCACCATCATTATTATTGCAAATGGGAATGCTGATACTATAGACACTGTTTGTAATGTTTCTAGTCCACCTGAAAGTAATAGTGCTATTGCTAATAATGCTTGAACTATTCCCCATGTTATTTTCTTTTTATTACTTGGGTTTAAATCTCCGTTAGATGTAAACATTCCAAGTACATAAGTCGCTGAATCTGCTGATGATACGAAGAATGTACAAAGTAATATCATAGCGATTATTGATAATATATTTCCAAATTGGTAATGACTAAATACTTTAAATAATGCAGTTTCCGTTACCATTGTTGCATCTTTTGCAAAATCTAGACCAAGGTCCATTCCTAATGTTCCAAATACTGCAAACCATATTATACATACTATTGCCGGTGCTACTGTTACTCCTATTATAAACTCTCTTATAGTTCTTCCTTTTGATATTCTAGCTATGAATATTCCAACAAATGGTATCCATGCTATCCACATAGCCCAATAAAATACTCTCCACTGTGCTATCCACTGACCACTTGGGTCCATATATAAACTTTGAGATATAAATTGTTCTACATATACTCCCATTCCATTTGAAAAGTTAGATATCATATCCATTGTCGGTCCTACAACTATAGCTCCAACTAATAGTAAAACTGCTAATCCTAAATTTATATTAGATAATAACTTTATACCTTTATCTAAACCACTAGTTGAACTTTTAATATATAATATCGTTGCTATAGCTATTATAAAAATTTGAACATATATAGTATTTTTTATACCAAACATATATTCAAGTCCACCTGCTATTTGCATAGTTCCCATACCTAAAGATGTTGCTATTCCAGTTACAGTTGTAAATACTGCCAATATGTCTATTGTTTTACCTATTGGACCTTTTACACCTTCTTCTCCTAGTATAGGTAAAAATATACTACTTATAAGCCCTGGTGCATCTTTTCTAAATTGGAAATATGCTAATGATAATCCCATTATTGCATATGCTGCCCATGGAGTTATTCCCCAGTGCATAAATGATTGTTGCATTGCAAAGTTTGTTGCTTCTTGACTTCCTGGTGTAGCTCCTATAGGTGCTACCATATGTTTTAATGGTTCTACAGCTCCGAAAAATACTAACCCTATTCCCATTCCAGCTCCAAATAACATTGAAAACCATGATAAATTACTAAATTCCGGTCTGTCTGTATCTTTACCAAGTCTTATGTTTCCATATTTACTAAAAGCTAAAAATCCTGCAAATCCTACTAATGCTAGCATTACTACTAAATATATCCAATTAAAATTGCTTACTATTAAACTAAATCCTTTATTTGATACCTCTTTAAACATATCTGGCGATACTAATCCAAAGATTACCACTAAACTGGTCAGTATTAATGAAATTTTAAATACAAAATTATCTTTATTCATATTGTTTCCTCCGTATTGTGTTATTTATATTAAAGTAACAACTCAATTACTTTATTAAGTTTTTTCTTCTAACAACTTAATCATAACATAGAGTTGTTACTTTTGCAAATTTAGAACATAAAAAAACTATCTTAGTTTAAATAATATTATGTTTATTTAAACAAGATAGTTTTTTATTTTTTTAGTTAAAACTTAATACAGATGTAAACTCAGGATCACTAAATAAGTGATTAAAGTAACTATGAGCTGAGGTATAACCTATCCCATATTTTTGATTTTTTTCATCTACAACTTTATATTCGTCAAGAGCACTTTTAACTTTGTCTTTAACATCTGTAGTGTTTGCTATATATATATCCCTTTCGTTTTTAGGAATACTTTTAACATATGCAGGTTTAACAAAATATCTAGCATCTTGAACTTTTCCTTCATCACTAAGTTTCTTTAAAACTTGACCATTTTTTCTATGCATTATATGATTATCAAACTTATAATGGTGTGCTATTTGTGTAACACTCCCCAATTCTTTTTCAAATTTAAGTATAGTTTTTTCCATAAGATCGTAATGTGTTCCTGGCTTTTGAGCTTGGTCTGCAAGTATTATTATATTATTACTTTTTACACCAAGTTGACTTAAGCAAGATCTAAACTCATTATTTCTAAGTGTCTCTTTTTCTTTTCTGTCTAATCCTCTAAACTTAGGATTTTGTTTAAATACATTTACTCCTGATCCATCAGAAACTAAAACAACATATACATTATTAGCTCCACATTCTTTAATAGCGTCTACTATTGCTGTTCCACCCCAAAGTACTTCATCATCTTGATGTTGAGGGTAAAAGACTACATGATCCTTAAATCTTTTATTATTAATATCCTCATTCTGAGAATATACAAACTTAACTCCAAATCCAATAATTGCAATTAGCATTATACTAATTATAATTTTAGTATTTTTGTTTTTCATATTAATCACCACCTAGTATTATTGTCGAAAATGGTAGTTTTTTGTACTAAGTCTTTTTATTTTAGCACAATTTTTTCCATAAATATACTATGTGACCATTTTTGATACTGAATTGTTACATTTAAATTTTGCTAAATTGAATTATTTTCATTATATTTTTTGTCTATGTTTTCGATTTTATTCTGTTTTTTTCTACTTATTTTGCTCCATTGATGTTTTCTTTTTCTATATCCAATAAATCCAGTTATTCTATACCAAGAACATAATTGTCTATATCCAAAACTTTCAAGTAATGCAAATAACATTAATTTTAATAAAGTAGATATACTAGATATATGTTTAAACATATAGTTTTCTAGAATTATTGAAGTAACTGAAATTATCACACTATAGAAAATATAGACAAATAAAAATGTAAATAAAAATTCTACATTAAGTAATCCATTAAAATATGATATTAATATTATAATTAGCCCAAATATATCTATAATACATGAAAACATTTCATATACTACAAAATATAAAAAAGAAAATATACCAACCAATCCATATTTAGGGTTTAAAAATATGTATCTATGACTACTTAAACTTGTTATTAATCCTATATGCCATCTTCTTCTTTGTCCTTTTAAATCTTTTAGTTTTTCAGGTACTTGTGACCAACAGATTGCTTTATGTTCATATTGTATTTTATATTTAAGTTTATTTTTTCTATAAAAAGAATGCAACTTTACTACAAGATCCATATCTTCACCAACAGTATCTGTATTGTATCCACCAATATTTAATACAGCATTTTTTTGGAAAAGACCAAAAGCTCCTGATATTATTAAATTTCCATTAAAACTGTTAAACCAAACTCTAGTCGTTAAAAATACTCGATAATATTCTATAGTCTGAAATATTGCAAGAATTTTTTTAGGAGGCATTATTTTTACTACTTCACCTTTATCTAAGGTAATTTGATTTGCAACCTTTATACTTCCTCCAACTGCTATAGTTGTATCATCTTCCATAAAGGGCATTACTATATTACTTAAGGAGTCTTTTTGTAAAATGGAATCTGCATCTAAAGATGTAAATAATGGATATTTAGATATGTTTATACCCATATTTAATGCATCTGCTTTTCCTCCATTTTCTTTTCTAACTAAAGTTAGTTTTACATCATTTTTTATGGTACCTTCGTATATATATTCTTCATTTTTACATTTTACAAGTCTTCTTACAGGTCTTGGAACTTTTTTTAATTTAAAATAATCTATTACAATTTTTGATGTATCATCACTAGATCCATCATCAATAACTATAATTTCATATTCTGGATATTCTAAATATGATAGTGATTTTATACAGTCAACGACTGTTTCTTCTTCATTATATGCTGGAACTAATATAGATACAGGAACATAGTTGTCTTTACTTTTTAATGATAATTCATTTAAGTATCTTTTTTTACGCTTATCTTCATTTAAATCTAAAATAGAAAATATAGTAGATATAAAAAATACTATAGCGTAAATAAATATATAATAGAAAAAAAACATATTTAAATAATCTATAACTAATCTTAACATTGATATTCTACCTCTATCTTCCCTAGTTTTTCTAAGTAATCTTCATAAGATAACTCATTATTCATAAACATTGCGTAAAAAAGTATGTCCTTTGCATATTTATCATCATTTTCTAGTATGTAATTTATTAAACTCTTATCTTCAAATTTAAGTATAGTTATAGCTGAGTTATATCTTACATACCAGTTTTTATCAGTTATACTTTTTAATAGTGCTTCTTTACTTTCTTCACACTTATAATTTTTAAGTGCTGATGCACATACTGCTCTGCATTCCCAATCTTCATTATTTAAAATTTCTATTATTTTTTCTGTAGACTGTTCATATTTTATAGTCGTGAAGTATTTTATTATGCTTATATTTATTTCTTTGCTTATATTAGAATTTAAATAATTTAATAGATCTTTTTTTACAAAATCAGTTTTATTATTTTTAAAATGTTCTACTACTATCTTTTGAAAACTTTCGCTAAAATTTCCAAAGTCACTTATTAAGTATTTATCTAGAATATACTTATCTCCACCAAATTGATTTATTATATCAATAAATACTTTATTGTTTATATATCGTTCTTCTTTAGAAACATACTCAATTGCGTGTTTAAAAGTGTTTATATTGCCTATCTTAGCTATAGATTCTAGTGCAGAAACTCTTAAGTATATAGATTTAGTGTTTATGCAACTAAGTAAAAATTCACTTATTTCATAATTATTAAGTCTATATTCTCCAAGAATTATAGCTAAATAGTTTTTTAAAATATTATCTTTTTTTATATATTTTTTTACTTGTTTATTAACTATATCTTCTAGTTTTTCCATATAAAGTTTTGTATATTTTTGATTACTTTCATCTTTGTTAAAAGTTTCAATAGTATCATTAAAAACTTTAATATATTGTTTATGTTCTAATTTTTCTCTAATATAAGACATATCTATTTTAGATATGTCTTTATTAGTTTTTATACAATTTAATTGCT
>NZ_JBOFKN010000003.1:0-1065 GCF_051657365.1 Paraclostridium sp. | reverse complement strand
TTCTTTTTTTTATTTTAAAAAATAAATAACCATTGAGAAAGGGTAATTGTGATACAATAAAAAGGGTTTAAATGGGTTTAAAATGAAAAGTAGAAATTAAGGGAGAATGCATGAAAAGAACAACGGGATTATTATTTTTACTATCACAACTGGTTTTAGCACAGGAGTATTGGAATGGAATTCCATATCCTATGAATCGTTGGGGTGTATCGGGATTAGGAGTAACTCAAACAGAGGCTGGGAAAATAAGCAACATTGATATAAACATAAAAAAAATTCCCATTGGAAACAATGAGGTAGATTTGGAAATTGTAAATCCAGATTCTATAGAAGTAAAAGCTAAAGTTAAAGGAATTAAGGTTGATTACTTTGTATTGCCATTTTTGTCTGTCTATGGAATTTATGGACAATTAGAAGCGAATGTAGATATGAGAGCTGGAAACCCTAAAATAGGAATACCAGGAACAGGAAATAATTTTATAGATGGAATAATAGGTGGCTACGAAGATAAAATAAACAACCATTTAGAAAAAATAAAATTAAACGGGAAGTTTAAAACAGAGGGAGATATTTATGGTATAGGAGGTATTTTAGCTGGAGAATATAGAAATATTTTTGGAATGGTTCAGTATACTTATAGTGAGATTCATATGAAAGATGGATTGGCTAAGAAAAAAGCTGAAATGGCCAATGCCAGATTAGGTTATAGCTTTAAACCAAAAGATACATTTATAACTAATATAACATCATATTTTGGAGGAGCTTATCAGCTTATGGGAACACAAGTTAAGGCTGGAATTGGAGATTTAAATGCAACTATAGATTTAGAATTAGATGAAATATCTCCAGCAGCAGGGGTATTTATTCAGCTGAGAAATAATATAACTCTAATGGTAGAAACTACGTGGGGAACTAGAGATTCCATTGCCATAGATTTAGGATATAGATTTTAATAGAAAAAAGATTTAATAGCAAGCCCTAGTATAAACTGTCAAAGGATGGTGATAAAATGCTAGGGCTTGTTTGTATGTTAGATGGAAAAGGCATGAAAAAGGGTGTTAATGC
>NZ_JBOFKN010000002.1:0-4399 GCF_051657365.1 Paraclostridium sp. | reverse complement strand
TAGTTTAAAAAATGCTAAATGTAAATATAATTTTAAAAAAAATTATATTTGTCTATTTTCGTAATTTATTGTTAAAACTTAAAAAGTTAAAAAAAATTCTTTCATATAGAATTCATATTTATGATGTAAAGTATTTATTAGATTTAAAATTACAGGAGGTGCATAGTTAAACTATGGATAAAGAACAGGAAAAAAAGAATAAGAAAATAAATAAAAATGTAGTTATAGGTATCGTAGTATTGGCTGTAGGCGTAGGGGCTGCTTTTTATATAGGCAAACAACAGGGAAGAAATTTACCGGCTACAAGTAGACATTATAGTAATAATAAGGTTTTAGCTACTGTTGGAGATGTTAAAATAACAGAAAAAGATTTGAAAAGTAGAATGGAACCTTTATTTTATATGAATGGTAAAAATAAAATGCCAGATGAACAAATAGATGCATATGAAGAAAAGATGGTAGATTATCTTACAACAACAGAAATGTTATATCAAGAAGGTATTAAAAATAAAGTTAAAGTAGATCAAAAAACAATAGATGAGCAGTATACTTCTTTAATGGCAACTATAGCTCAAACTTTTGGAATCGATGAAGCAAATTACTTAAAAGAATTTAATTTAACTAAAGAAGAAGTTAAAAAGTCAATAGAAAAAGAAGCTATAGCAGAAAAATATATACAGAAAGAATCTCAAGTAAGTGATAAAGAAGTTGAAGAGTACTACAATAAACATAAAAAAGATCTAGGTGAAGTAAAAGCTTCTCATATATTAATAAAAAATGTAGATGAAAATGGTAAAAAGTTAGATGATGCAAAAATAAAAGAAAATAAAAAACTAGCTGAGAATGTATTGAAGAAAGCATTAGAAGGAGAAAATTTTGAAGATTTAGCAAAAAAATACTCTGAAGATACAAGTGCTGAAAATGGTGGAGACCTAGGTTTCTTTGGAAAAGGAGCTATGGTTGAAGAGTTTGAAAAAGCAGCATTTAGTTTAAATAAAGGCGAAATATATCCTGAAATTGTTGAAACACAATACGGATATCACATAATAAAGAAAACTGATGAAAAAGAAAAATCTTTAGAAGAAGTTAAAGAGTCATTAAAAGAACAATTAGTAGTAGAAAAACAAGATGCATTAATACAAAAACTAACTAAAGAATATAAAACGGAAATAAAAAAATAAATTTGTGAAAAATTTATATCTTCATATATGACTATGATTTATAAATGTGGTAAAATTATAGTAAGCATATAGGGGGGCGATTTAAATGATAAAAAGACCACAAGAATTAACTGTAAATAAGATTAAAAAGTTAAGAGATGGTAGAGGAACAACTACTATGTATCATTTAATTGAAGGTGAAGAATTAAAGGGAAAGGCTAAATTGATATCTAAATTAGTTTTAGAACCAGGTGCATCGATAGGCGTGCATGACCACACTACTGATTTTGAGGTATATTATATAATACAAGGTGAAGGTAGAGTTTTAGATAATGGCTTTATGCAACCTATCGGGTCAGGTGATGTGGTATATACTGCAGATGGACAATCTCATTATTTGGAGAACACTGGGAATGAAGAGTTAGAGCTTTTAGCAATTGTTATAAATGATTAAAAAGATGGGGAATCCCATCTTTTTATTTTTTTGTTATAAAAAATAGTGTATGGAGGTAAAAATTGGACATTTTAAATTTACAAAATATAAGTTATGAATCTGACTGTGAGAATATTTTAAATGAATTAAATTTAACTGTAAAAAAAGGAGATTGTATATCAATAGTAGGACCTTCTGGATCTGGAAAAAGCACATTGCTTAAACTATGTGCAGATTTAATTTCACCTACAGAGGGTGAGATTTTATACAACAATAAAAGGTATGCTGATTATAACCCTATAGAGCTTAGAAAAAAAATAAGTTATTGTATACAAATACCGTATCTATTTGGACGCACTGTATATGACAACTTAGCATATCCATTTAAATTAAGACAAGAAAATGTGGATAAGGATATATTAGTCAAGTTTTTGAAAAAATTGAATTTAAGTGAAGATTATTTAAATAAGAAGGTAGATTCTTTATCTGGTGGTGAAAAGCAAAGAATAGCGCTTATAAGAAATTTAATATTTAAACCAGATATATTACTTTTAGATGAAGTAACATCAGGACTAGATGATGATAATTCTAAAGTTGTAGAAGTTTTAATACAACTATTAAATAAAACTGGTGTTACTGTTTTATGGATAACACATGATATGAAGCAAAGTAAATCAATCTTTAATAAGAGGGTACATATACATCAAGGAAAAGTTATAAGAGAGGAAGTATTAAAATAATGGAAATTACATCATTGATTATAGCATCTACTTTAATAATAATACCAATTTTAATTTCATATAAAGAAAAGTTAGGGTTAGGAAAAGAAATAATAGTAAGTATGATTAGAGCTATCGTTCAATTGACATTAATTGGATATATATTAGATTTAATATTTGGGTTTAAAAGTGTATCTTTTACTGTTTTATTAGTTTTAATTATGATGGTTAATGCCTCATTAAATACTAAAAAAAGAGGTGAAGGAATTAAAAATGTAGTTTTTATTTCTTTTGTATCCATATTTATTGGAAGTAGTACGACTTTGACTGTGCTTATAATTTCAAAAGCTATAAGTTTTGTACCTAATGAGATTATACCTATTGCAGGTATGATTATAAGTAATAGTATGGTAGCTATATCCCTTACGTATAAAAATTTAAATGCTAATATTAAAAATAGAAAAAGTGAAATAGAAGTAAAACTATCATTAGGAGCAGATATAGGGGAAGCATCTAAAGATATTATAAGAGATTGCATAAAGACAGCTATAATACCATCTATAGATTCGGCTAAGACTCTTGGAATTGTTGCACTCCCAGGTATGATGACAGGACTTATACTAGGAGGAGCATCACCGATTGTTGCTATCAAATTTCAGATAATGGTTACATTTATGATATTATCATCTGTTTCTATTGCTATCATAATATCAACTTATATGTCTTATAAACATTTCTTCAATGAAAGAAAACAAATAAATTTATAATTGTTTAATTAATAATAACAATTATAATGGAAAAAGTTACAAAATTTTAACTATTTGTGTTTAATAACAATTTAAACTGTCGTATAATAAACTTAAATAGAATATATCAACAGAATGGGGGAATATGTGTGTTGAAGCGAAAAATAGCAATGGCCACTTTGGCATTAATACCATTGACAGCGACGAACGCATTTGCATCTAACCAAGAAGGTATAGTAACAGCAACATCACTGAATGTAAGAAGTGGGCCATCCACAGAACATTCGGTTGTGTTTTCTGTGAAGAAAAACGATAAAGTAACTATACTTCAAAGTGAAAATGGATGGTATAAAATAAGTGCGGCAAATGGAAAAGAAGGTTGGGCATCTAGTGAGTATATAAGCAAAAATATAGATGATAATGCTCAACTAAGTGACAAAAAGGTAGTTAATGCAGATTCTCTTAATATGAGAAGCGGAGCATCAACAAGTTATAGAGTAATAGCTAAGTTAAGTAAGGGAACAACGGTAGAGATAATATCAGAAAGCAATGGCTGGTCAAAAATTAAACATGATGGAAGAATAGGATATGTATCAAGTGAGTTTTTATCAAATATAGATGATAATAGTTCTAATGAAAAACCAATTCCGAATCCGAATCCTGGAGATACTTCAACAAAAACAAAAGTAGTAACGGCAACATCACTTAATGTAAGAAGTGGACCATCGACAAGTAATAGTGTAATAGGAAGTGTTGGATATAATCAAAAAGTAGAAGTAATATCAGAAATAAATGGATGGTCAAAAATTAAATACAATGGAAAAGAAGGATATGTATCAAGTGAGTATTTAAAAGATACTGATGGAGGAGGATCTGTAACGCCAGACCCAAACCCAACACCTAATCCAACAAAAACAAAAGTAGTAACAGCAACATCACTAAACGTAAGAAGTGGACCATCGACAAACAATAGTGTAATAGGAAGTTTAAAACTTAATGAAAAAGTAGAAGTAATATCAGAAAGTAATGGATGGTCAAAAGTAAAATATAACGGAAAAGAAGGATATGTATCAAGTACATATTTAAAAGATACTGATGGAGGAGGATCTGTAACGCCAGACCCAAACCCAACACCGGATCCAATAAAAACAAAAGTAGTAACAGCAACATCACTAAACGTAAGAAGTGGACCATCAACAAACAGTAGTGTAATAGGAAGTTTAAAACTTAATGAAAAAGTAGAAGTAATATCAGAAAGTAATGGATGGTCAAAAGTAAAATATAACGGAAAAGAAGGATACGTATCAAGTACATATTTAAAAGATACTGATGGAGGAGGAT
>NZ_JBOFKN010000001.1:0-26639 GCF_051657365.1 Paraclostridium sp. | reverse complement strand
AAATATAGAAAAGATAGTTGAAACTATAGATAGCAATTCTAGTAAAATCATGGATTATACTTTGGAATTAACTAAAATTGAAAATAATTTATTAATACTTTGTACAAAGGATTTAAAAAGAGACGAATTCGTCCTTTTTGAAAAAGATGATATTTTCTCTTTAGAGAAGTATATAGAATTAATAAAAGAAAATAATTTTTACTTTACAACTCTATATTCTAGAGCTGAAGATTTGAATGGAAAAATAACTTCAAATAAAAAGCTTTCTTCAAATATAGTTTCAAATGTTATGAATAATATACTTATTCAACAAGGGAATTCTGGCGATAGTATATATGATGTAAATGACTTGTTTGGAGCTGATGAAGACTATGTATTTGGTGTAAATAGTTATAATGATGTAATTGACAAAGAAAGTGATTCTTATATGCAGTCTTGGTATAAATATCTTAATGATCTATTAGAGAATCCTCAAAGAGAATTTATAATAGATAAAAATAATATAACAAATTTCAAGATAGTTTTTAGAAATCAACTAACTGGACTTTCTACAGAAAAGGAAAGTATAGTTCAGCTAAATCATACGATATCGTCAAGAACTAATCCTATATTTGCTATTGGAAGAAACACATATCAAACAGTTTCAAAAGGAGTTAAATTAATGGCAGGAACTATAGTTGTGAATGCATTTGAAAATGTTCCGTTGGCTCATCTCCATTCTATATCTTACTCTAAAGACACTTCTCCAGAATCATTGCCTCCTATAGATATGTATATAATACCTATAGAAAATTTAAATGATGGAAGATTTGAAGCATTATTAATAAAAGGTATTAAGTTTATTGATATGAGACAAACAGATGGAGCTAGTAGTGGCGGAAGATATTATGCCTTTAATTTTATAGCCAAAAACTTTATACCAACTGATTTTTCAAATCTTGATATTAGGTAATTTTTACTTTTAATACGGTTGGATATAAAATAAATGTATGGAGGTGTTAGTATGTTATACGATAGAGAAGACGAACTAGAGAAAGATAAAAAGGAAAATCTAAAAAAAGATAATGAAACTTCTGATAAAATTCCAGCAAAAGACGATTGTAAATCGGTGATGTATCATGGGTAATAAAAAAGAAGAATTGATAAAAAAAGTATTAGATGAAAATACTGAAGTTATAGTTGATGATTTGTTATTAGAAGAGGATCTTGAAGAGGTTGTTGCTTCAGAGCAAGACGAAGTTACCTTGAGGGATGTTAATAACAATATAACTGATGAATTTGATGTAAATAAATATTTGCAAGAGAATTATTCGTTCGCAGAGTTGGACGATATGACTCTTGAGGAATTTATATCTAAAGAAATGGAAAAACCTCAAGTTAGAAATTTAAAAATATTGATAGATGGGAAATCGCATTTAAAAGATTTTCCTAAATTTGAAGATATTATGTTGTATAAAAAAAATCATGGCGGTGTATTTATAATTGTTATAGGCCTTGATTTTGAACAAGAAGTTTTTGGAATTCCTGTTGAACTTTTTGTATGTAGAACTATAAAGGATTCTGACCACGTTGAAATGCTTGAAGAAAACCCAAATGCTGAAACAGATTTAGAATATATGAAAAAATTTATGTTGAGTAGAGCAATATTATTCCCATATATTAGAGAACAAGATGTTTCTAAATTGAAGGTTGGAGTTGTTGATATTCTTTTACCAGCAATAATGAAGCATAGTAGATACAATCCTACACATAAAATAATTAGAATATAGGAGAGAGATAATGTTATTTAAAGATTACAAAGAAAAAGCAATGATGACAAATGGTTGTGGTAAAAGAGCAACTTACTTTCTTCATGCTCTTACAGGAGAAATTGGAGAGTTAGTAGATGAGTTAAAAAAAGTATCTTATCATAATCATGAAATAAATAAAGAAAAAATTCTTAAAGAAGTTGGGGATATAATGTGGGCTATCGCTTACTATGAAAATATACACGAACACCAATTCGAAGAGATGAAAATATATGATAAAATTATTAACAATGACGAGTTTAAGCATTTAATATTAGATAATGGTCATTATATTTATGCAGTGTTAAATTCTAAAACTACAAACTATTTAATTGATGTTAAAGATAATGATTTAAGAGGAAAATTAGATGTTGTTGCAATTAAGCTTTTATCAATATCAGGAAGAATTACTGAAGAATTTAATCAAGTTTTATTTAATAATATTAACCAAACTTCCGTTGACACTGAAATGATTAATAAAGTTATTGTTCATAACTTTGCATCTTCAACTTGTTGTATTGTTAAAAGAAATTTAATACATCTTTTAAGTATTTTAAGTTATCTGTGTAACTCTATTCTAGAATCAACTATAGATGATGCTATGAAACTTAATATTGATAAATTACAAAAGAGATATAACGGAAGCTTTTCTTCAGAAAAAAGTATAGATAGGGTAGATGTTAAGTAATGAAAAAGCCATTATTAGACAAATTTAAGGATATAAATAATATTGAAGTTATAAAAATTCAAAAATATGAGTTTTCAATAAAACCCATAAACCATAGGCAGGCTAAGTATTTAGATAATTATTATCCTTATTTGCATTCTAATTGTGAATCTGCAATTATTTTTTTGAGAGAATTACTTATAGATGATAGAAAATTAGATGAATTTTTAAATGATTATACTCCTGTTTTAGGTGATAAAGATGATAAAACTAGGCTTTTAATAAATGCTGTATGTATTGAAATTTTAGGAATAAGGCCAAGAAGTTTTGATTATGCTTTTAAAGAAGCTGTTGAAACTATAATAGAGAAAAGAAGTATAATGGATCAATTTATAACTGTTCTTGTTGGATTCGGATATAAGGTTTATGATATAAATAATTTAAGTAATTTGAATATAATTAGTTTAACTTTAGAAGAACTTTATTATAGAGATAAAAAAGAATTTTTAATATTTGTTTCAAAAATAACTGGAAGATTGAAATTACCTTTAATGAGCACATTAGATAATGTTATATATAAATATATAAGAGAACTTAAATTTGAGGATTCAGAGCCAGGGTTCGTTGAAAATATAAAGAATTTACTTAATGATTCTGTAAATGAATCTCAACAAACTTCTTATAAGTTGAAGACTCAAAATGAGATGTTCGCATCAATACCAGAATAAGGAGTAGTAAAATATGGAAGATAAAGAGCAACACAGTACAAGAGATATGTTGCACTCAGCTCTTTTATTTTCTGCTGGTTATAAATTAAAGGATAGTGTTTATCTAAGAAAATACGGATTAAACAAAAAACATGGAGCAGCTCTTGGAGCTGCTTTTGCTTTAATACCAGCTTTAATAAAAGATGATGATGACGATACTGCTAAATTGGGTGCAGTAGGGTTTATGACAGCTTTAGCTTTAAATAAAAAAGCTTTAAGAAGAACATTTGCAAATAACACAGAAATGTTTGAGGGCACTTTAAAAACAATGAAGATAGCATCTGAAAAACAACAAGATTTAAAAAAATGGTTTATAGAAGCTAGACAAAGAATATTCAGAGAAGGGGAATTTCAAAAAGGATATTTAGAAGGCGTTAAAGAGCTTTCTAGCGAGTTTTTAGGTGTTGTTAAAGGAAATAACAATTATAAACGTTCAAAGGCTTATATCGAGTATGAGAAGGTTTCAGACTCATTAAAAGATATGTCCTTGGATGATTTTAGAAGATTAGGTAAAAAAATTCCGTTTGAATACTATGATTATTATTTTTCTAGAAAAACATTTGATCATGAAATTGGTGCATCAAATATGGGAAGTGGGTTTTTAACTTCTACAGGATATTTTAGTAAAGTTGAAGATGGCAAGTTAAAATTAGATGCAGCTAAATTTTTGAAAGAGGATGCCAACTATGTATCTGATAAGATAGCGTTTCTTGATTCAATACCCAAAATGTTTACTAGCAATAAAGAGAATTTTAAAGAGTATATAGAAATAAAAAATAAAAATTATGCTTTTTTTAATGATGTTTTAGATAGTGGAAAAGTTACAAGGGATAATGACGTAACTTATAAAGAATTTATGATGAAACATGGAGATTCCATAAGAAAAGAATTAGGAGACAAAGCAAATAAATATTTTGATAAAGATGGTAAGGCTAAATATTTAGATATACTTGGTAATCAAAAATTCTCCGATAATCTTTTAATAAATGAAAAAACATCTGATATGGTAGATATGACATGGTTTAAGTCTAAGAACTATGCTTTAGATTTAGTTAAAGGTGCTGAGAGTTCATTTAGAGCGTTTTTTAAGAATTCACCTTTATCTGGAAAGACAAGCCAGTTTCCTTTATTGGATTTTCTTGGAATTGATTCTAAGTTACATAAAAGTATTCATGGAGATAAAATAAAAAACTTTTATATAGTTAATGAAGATAACGTAGATTTAAAAAGGACTTTATCTGGATTAGAAAGACAAATTTCAACGTATAAAAAAGTTGGAGATGAAAAATGGAGAAACAAACATGGATACAAAAGTATTTCTCAAGCTTTATATAATATAAATAAAACAGGAGATAATATTTATTCAGCAAAGATAAACAACTTAGAAGATCTTAATAATGCAACAAGGCTTTTGGAATTTAAAAGAACTCAAGTTTTGGATGGGATAGAAAAAACTGGTGGAATACTAAAGAAATCTCCAATGTATGGAATAAATATGGATAATGCTTATAAGAAGTATTATATCGAAAAAGGTAGTGATAATAAGTTTGCGTTATTAGAAAAAACTCAAGATAAAATCAATACTGTATTTTATAACAACAAAGCATTGGTTAGAGATGGCGGAGATTTTATACAATTAGCAGGTGATTATAAACTTGATTTTAGTAAAGGAACTAAAGTTTTACAAGCCAAAAAAGATGGTGGATATTATACAACTGGTGCAAATAGAGCTGGTAAATATATCGAGAGAGAGAATACACCAATGCCTTTTAAATTCGATCATTTTAAAAATTTATATGAAAATAGAGAACATGGAGAGGCTTTAAGATATTTGAAAAAAAGTGATTTAAATTTCTTGCCTGGATTTGGAAATACAGCTTTTAAAGAGAATGATAATTTTATAGAGGGAAATTTAGAAACTATAAATAATTTAAAAACATATTTGAAAGTAAATAAAACAACAGGTGATAAATCCACATATTTAGAAATGGCAGCATTGTTAACAGGTGCAGAAAAGCAAACAAAACAATTTCAAAAACATTTTAAAAATGAAGTTGATGATACTTTTAATATAGCATTAAAAAAATATAATAAAGGTTTGAATGAATTGAAAGAAAATATAGAAAATGACACTTGGATGAAGAATAAGTTTAAAAAACTAACAAAAGACAAGCAATTAAAAAATATTGATAAAAATTTAGACTTTTATACATCTAATGAAATAAAAGATGCGTTAGGTGAAAAGCTCCCACAAAACGAGGATATTAAAAATTTTTTCAAAATTAAAGATTCCTTTGAAAGGACCGCAGATAAATTTAAACTTGTTAACGAGTATAAAAGTATTAATGATATAGAATTTGGAGAAAATTTTATAAAAAATAAAAGAGGGAAGTTGTTCGATAATTCAAATGTAAAGGAAGATATTATAATAAATACATTTAATAAAGGTAAAAATTATAATGAATTTAAAGAAGTATTTGGAGAAAAACTAGAAGATAATTTATTATTTCATAAAGAGAGTTTATTCCACAAAAATAGAGTCTTAAATCTTAATTTAAAATCTCCTGCAATAACTAAGTATTGGGGTACTGATGTTGATTTTAATAATAAAAAAAATGTTGAAAATTTATTTAGCGATACAACAGCTATGAGTAACAACGTTAGTTTATTTTTTACTAAAGGTATAGAAAGTTTTGAAAACTCTTTAGAAACTTTGGGTATTCCAAAATTATCTCCATACAATATAGGTTCGAGTGCTAGGTATTTAGGTTCTATGTTAACAAAAAGAATATTACCAGCATATGCATTATATGGTGCTTATCAAACAGCTAACTCTTTTGTAGATATGGTTTTACCAGATGCAACACCTATATTTGGACAAGGTATAACAGCTGCAGCATTTGAAGCTATGGCTCACACAAGAATGGCTGTTCAAGTATTGATAAATGGTGTTGGTATGGGAGCTGTATTTAGAAAAATGGAAGAAATGTTTCCAGGAATGTTAACTGATAATGGATTATTATCTCCATTACAATTAAGTGCAACTAATGAAGAAATGAAAGACCAATTATTTAATGGAAAAGAAGTTGTAGTAAAGAAAAATAGATTTTGGTACTCATCTGGTAGACAAATGTTTGAAGGTGGAGAAACTGAAGAAATAAGACCTCATTTATTATATTTAGGGCAACAAAGAACTTCAGGAATATATAGAAATAAGATTGAAAGATTTTTTAGAGATGATTTTATGCCTACTAAATTAGCTTGGACTCTTGTTGATCCATATATGGAAGAAAGGATAAATCAAGACGTAAGACCTGTTGCTAAATCTAAGGACTTATTTGATGATGTGCCTATTGTTGGTGGCTTTATGAATGCTACAATAGGACAGATAATAAAACCTACAAAATATTTCAATAAAGAAGAGTGGTTTATAGAAGATGGAGTTATGCTTAATCCAAATTATGATGGCCAAGAAAATACATTGAAGTATATCGAGTATGATAATTCATCAAGATTAAGCCAGGCTGTAAATACATCAATGGAAGAAGTAACTAATATGATGGGTATGAGAGGTTATTTATTAGGACAAGCTAAAGATTTTTTATTAGGAAGAGATGATGAGAAAGTTGGATTAGAAACATTAGATGATGGATATAGAATTCAAGATAGATACGAACAGTTAAAACTTGGAGGGATGTTTGGATTAACAGAGCCGATTAGAAGAATGTTGCCAACTAATCATCATTATGAAACTATAAATCCTTTGAGAAATAATTCAATGCCTGATTGGATGCCAACTAATTACTTTAGAAACAGAACTCATGGAAATATTTATAACGAATTGTCTTTTGGTGAATTTGTTCTTCCAGGAGAAACATATAAAAAGTATAACAAATTACACTCTGATGATTTAGGAGAATACGGACTTGTTGATAGATTAAAAATTTTATCAATAGTAGCTCCGTACTCAAAAGAGTATAGACACTATAAAAGGGAAGCACTTTCTAAAATAGATGAACTAGATGAAGAAAGAAAGCAAGTAGTATATCAATCATTGAGCTATGAAGCTAAACATAAAGATAGAAATATAAGAGATAAAACAGCATTTGATGCTGATGTTACAAATTTGGAAATAGAAGTAAAAAGACAAGAATCTCCTTTAGAATTTATAGGATCTGATAATAGAAGATATAGACTAGCTGGTTTAAGTATGGATTATACAGATGGTAGAGCAGATAGCTCTATAACTAGCGAATTATCTACTTTATCAACATTTTTACAAAAAGGTTCTGTGTTGAACGGTGTTATAAATAAAGATGCTGTATCTGCTGTTAAGACTGATAATCAGGGAGAATATGTTGAATTGTATGTTCCTGATTTTGATGTGTTTGATAATTTAAAAGAAAATCATTATTTAAGACATTCTAATAATGGAGATTTCTCTTTAGGAACTAAGTTGTTTGATTTAATTAATAATGCTAAAAAGCCTAATTATCTAGAGAAAGCATTTGGTTCTAAAGATACACTACATAGATATTATTACGAGAATATACTTGATCCTTCATTTAAAGATTGGGGTTCTCCTGTAGAGAGTTTTATATCGCCTTTAATTGATACTGCAGCTAATGGTGGATTTAAGGGATATGTTGGTTCTATGAATATATCTATGAAAATGGGAGATTTTGGAGACCCGTTAATGCCAACGTTGACAACTCTTTCTTATATTAAAGGAACATTGTTCGGTGATAATGAGATCGATAGAATAAGTAGAGAAGATGAAATAAAAAATAGGATAGAATACGCTAAATATTTATCTTCTGATAAAACGTATAAAGGAAATTTTAATAGTAGCATTTATGATATGAGTGAGTATGATGGCTTATCTAAAGTTAAAAACTATCTTACAATGACAGAGAAAAAGTATTTAGATAATATAGTAAATGAAATTGATCCAGAAGTTAGGCAACAAATTTACGATACATCTACAGATAGAATGAAAATTGTATTAGGACATCTTTGGCAAAAACAATCGAATTTTAATGGTGGAGATTATGTTAAAGAAGATATTCAATTACCAACTTTTGATGAAGAAATTCCAAATTACTATGGAACTAATGATCCTAACTATAATGATGCTTTATTTAAATATAAAGCAGGATTTGATTTAGAAAAGTTTGAAGAAAGAACTTTGCAAATGTATGGAGTTGAATCTCAACTTAAAGAATGGAAATCTAAAGATGATTTATCTAGATATATTGAAAGAATTATGAAGCATAGAGGGAATTATTCTCAAAGAGTTTTATCTACAATTATGCCTTCAGACATGGTAATTTTTGACAAAAATGATGAATATGTTAATATCTAGTTGAACCTTTAATGCTTTTCCTGTTTATCTTTAAGCGACACTCTTTCTTAGTTAATTTATACACTTTATTGTGGGGCGTGTATAAATTAAAGTGAAGCTTAAATCTGTTATGTACATTTATTGTACCTCCCGAAAAAAGAGACGAATTCGTCTCTTTTTTTATTAAATGCTTTTAATATCCGTCTATTTTATGATAAAATTAAAATCTAATTAATATTATGTAAAAAAATACATATAACATCAAATGGAGGTATAGTGGAAAAGTATAATTATAAAAAATTTGCAAAGTTTTTAGTAGACAACGATGATGTTGTTATTAAGATTACATATGATAAATTAGAAGAGATTTTAGGGAAAAAATTACCTAAATCAGCATATATACATTCTGCTTATTTTTCAAATAGTAAATCGCATCCAGTTTCAAAAGTGTGGGTAGAATTAGGATATAAGAAAATAGAATTAAAAATAGGTGAATATATAGTTATTAAAAAAAATAATTGTAATATTTAGAAAGGACTACAAAAATGACTAATTTATCTAAATTAAAGCGTGAAGAACTAATTTCATTTTTAGAAAAAATTAAACAAAATAATTCAGATAGCGGATCTGTTGCTATGTTGAATCAAGTAATATCATCTTTAGATGAAAAAAAATATGGATTGGTTTGGGAAGAACATATTGAAAACATTGATGAATGTTTAGTGAAAAATATTCCAATTTTCAAAAATATTAGAGATAAAGAAATACATAATAATATTGAAAATAAATGGAATTTTTTATTAGAAGGAGATAATTTACATTCATTACATTTATTAAAAAAAACACATAAAGAGAAAGTTGATGTAATTTACATAGATCCTCCTTATAATACAAAAAATAAAGATTTTATGTATAACGATGATTATTTAGCTCCAGATGATGTATTTAAGCATAGTAAATGGCTTTCGTTTATGAGTAAAAGATTAAGAATAGCAAGAGAATTACTTTGCGAATCTGGTTTTATAGCAATAAGTATTGATGAAAAAGAATTTGCACAATTGAAATTATTGTGTGATGACATATTTGGTGAAAACAATTATCAAGCAACAATTCATATTCAAGTAAGGTATGCTGATAAAAGTTTAACAGAAGAAAAAGCATTTAAACCAGTTATAGAGTATTTATTGTTATATTCAAAAAACAATTTACATTTTGTTCCTAATCGGCCAACAGAAGAGTATACAGATGACAAATTTGTATTTGAAATAAAAGAAATTGCTTCAGGAGAAACTATTAAAGTAAACAATGACGAAGTAACTGTTTTTAAAAAAGGTGAATGGGAAATAATAGAACATAAAGAAAGTTCTAAAGAAAAATTAAAAGAGACTTGGATTTCTGGATCTATTTACACTAAAATGAGCTATGGTAAAGTTTTTAAATCTGTAGTTGAACCCAGAATAACTATTGATGGTTTAGGTTCTTTATATAAAGTTCATGGAAGAGGAGAGGATGGCTTAGGCTATAGATACTACACTGGACCGCAAAGAGCAAATGCGAAAAGAGGTAAAATGTATTCTGGAATACCTTTAGATAGGTTAAAGGAAATGGAGCTTGGGGAAGCTATAAGATATAAGCCTATAAATACTTTTTATGACTTATCAGCAGATTTTGGAAATATAGATCACGAAGGAAAAGTAAAGTTTAATAGTGGGAAAAAACCTATTAAATTATTAAAAGAAATAATAAATTTTTCAAGCAATAAAGATTGTTTAGTTTTAGACTTTTTTGCTGGATCTGGATCAACAGGCCAAGCAGTTTTAGAGCTTAATAAAGATGGTAATAATAGAAAGTTTATATTGTGTACAAATAACGAAAATCAAATATGTGAACAAATAACTTATAAAAGAATGCAAAACATAAGTGAAGTATATAATTTTAACTTAAAGTATTTTAGAACAGATTACATAAAGAAATTTTCTGAAAATGAATTTTTAAGTGATATCTTATCATCACATATAATAGAGTTGATAGAATTGAATTATGGCATATCTATAGATAACATTATATATCAAGTCGTTTTTTCAGAAGAAGATATAGACAAATTACTAATCAATAAAGAATTGTTGAATAAATTTAAATTTTTATTTATTTCAGAAGAGGTTTTATTAACAGGTCTGCAAGAAGATATTTTATCTAAAACTAATATAGAAATTTTTGATATACCTAGTTATTATTTTAAAGAAGAATTAAGGGAAGCTGGTGAAATATGGTAAGAAATATACATGAATTATTTGACTTTCAAGAAGAATGTTTAAATTATTTACTAGATAAAACAATAGATAAAAATAGTAAACAAACTATAACTATAAAATCTCCTACAGGAAGTGGGAAAACAGTAATACTTTTGAATTATATAGATAAATATCTTGAGATAACTACTGAAGATATATGTTTTGTATGGCTTTGTCCTGGAGATGGTGAGCTTGAAGAACAATCAAAACAAAAAATGGATAAACTATTTCCAAATAGAAATTCAGGGACTGTAGATTCAGTAATATTAGATGGTTTTAAAATTGGAACAACAACATTTATAAATTGGCAAAAGGTTACTAAAAAAGGAAATAGGGCGATTACCGAAAGTGAAAGAAAAAATTTATTTGATAGAATAGCGGAAGCTCATAGAAATGGAATTTCTTTTGTTGTTATAGTTGATGAGGAGCATATGAACAAAACATTAAAAGCTAATGATATAATAAATGCTTTTTCTCCTAAAAAAATAATTAGAGTTTCTGCAACTACAAAGAAAGATAAAAGTTCAGAATGGTACGAAATTTCTGAAATTGATGTTATAAATTCTGGGCTAATAACGAAAGCTATGTATATAAATCAAAATCTTGAAAATATTCCAGAAACATTAGATATGTCTAATGAATATGATTATTTAATAAACATAGCAGATTTAAAAAGAAAAGAAATAGAACAAGAATATAAAAAAATTGGTAAAAATATTAATCCATTGGTAATAATTCAGTTTCCAAATTCTTCAAATGAATTATTAGATAATGTAGAACAAAAATTATCTAATATGGGATATACAACTGAAAATAAAATGGTATCAGTATGGCTTGATAGAAGAAAAATAAATTTAGAAAATCTAACAATAAACAGTGGAGAGCCTATTTTTTTAATGATGAAACAAGCTATTTCAACTGGGTGGGATTGTCCGAGAGCAAAAATACTTGTTAAATTAAGAGAAAATATGTCTGAAACTTTTGAGATTCAAACAATCGGAAGATTAAGACGTATGCCAGAAATAGTTCATTATGATAATGATATTTTAGATCACTGTTATTTGTATACTTTTGATGAAAAATATAAGGAAGCAGTGCTGAATAATAGCGATAGAAACTTAGAAACAAAAACAATTTTTTTAAAACAAAAATGTAGAAATTTTATGTTAAAAAAAGAAATAAAGAATAATGAGTATTGTGGATTAGGCGAGAGAGAAACTTTAGTTAAAATTTATGATTTTTTATTGAAAAAATATAAATTAACATCCAACTATGATGAAAATAAAAAAATATTAAATGAACAATATGGATTTAAAATAGGAACAACATTAAGTGAGAATTTGAAATATGGAAGATTTGTAAGAATAGAAGATGTTTTTAATGATGAAGTAGGAGATGTAAAAAAAATAGAATTTGAAGTAAATACACATGCTAACGGGATTGATTTATTACATTCTATTGATGTTCTTAAAAATGAAATAGGAACAACTTCAAAAAAAACTAATTTAATTTTAAGGCATTTATTTTTTAATAAAACTAAATCGAAAAATAAAATATTAAACCTTGAAATTAAAGAATTTTATGCTTTTATAATTAATAATTACAAATTTTTAAGAGATGACTTTAAAGAATTGTCATCTATAATAAATAAACAATTATCACTAGAATTAAAGGGAATAAAATTAAGTGATTTTAAGATTCCATTAGAAGATAAACTTACTTATAAAACTATTGATAGTAAATTTATAAGTATTTTAGAAAGTAATTCATATGAAAATTATACGTCAGATGTATTAACAGAAGAAACAAGGTCAAAATGTGAAAGATTATTTGAAATGTACTGTGAAAAAAATGCGAATATTGATTGGGTTTATAAAAACGGAGACAAAGGGAATCAATATTTTTCCATAGTCTACTTTAATGGTATAGATAAGCAAGGGTTATTTTATCCTGACTATATTTTAAAACTAAAAAACGGAGATGTCTTTATACTCGAGGCCAAAGCACCAGATGATCAGAATATTGATAAGCAGGCTGAAAACAAATTTGAATATTTAAAAGAATATGGATTAAAACATTTCTTAAAATGGGGATTTATTAGTTATCAAAATGAAAATTTATATTTTAATAATAAAAAGTATTCTGATATAAATGCTGAAAATTGGTGTAAATTAGAAGATATCTTTTAAATAAGCTTATGGATTATTTAGATTAATTTATTAAAGAAAGATTGTAGATTTTTATACAAAATAATATCGGGGGGGTTAAAATTGATTTTAAAGTCTTTAGAAATTAAAGGATTTAGACAATTAGAAGATGTAAAAGTTTTATTTGATCAAGCGACATTTTTAATTGGTGAAAACAATGTTGGCAAAAGTAGTATATTAAAAGCTCTTGAGTTATTCTTATCAGGAGATAAGCAACCTGCTAGTGATGAAGATTATTGTTTATTTAATTGTGAAAAGACACTAACGACGAGAGCTAAAACTTCTATAATAGAGTTGACTGGTATTTTTGAAAATATTCCTAAAGAAGCAAATAATTGGAGAGGATTCAAAGGAAGAATAGAAAAATATGATCCAATCGATGAGAATGACTCTGGTTTAAGATTGACTTATAGAAAAACATATTCAAAACCAAAAGAATGTAAAATTGAAATACTTTTAAAAAAAAGGGTTAGGAAGTATGAAAATAGTGAGTTAAATAATGTCGATGATTTATTAGGAGCTGGTGTTACTTTTCAAGAAATTCAAGAAGTATTTCCAACTAAAAATTATGAAGACAAATTTACGGCACCAGAAAAAAAGAGATTTGATGAATTTGATTCTTTATATGATGTTTTAGAAGATGAAGAATGGAGCGTAGAAAATCCAGGTGGAATTCAAGGGAATATATTATCTAAGCTTCCAAAATATATATATATACCTGCAAGAGATGAAGTTAATACAATGGACACAAATAAAAACAGTCCTATGTCAGAAATTTTAACTACAATATTTGATGATATAAAAAGAAGCTCAAGAGGATTTGCTAAGTTGTCAGATGCATTAAAAGAATTAGAACAAGAAATGAATTTTCAAGATTCCACAACAGATTATCATAAAATGATAACACAATTAAATAAAGAGTTAGATAAAGTGTTTCCTACAGCTAAGATAAATGCTATTGCAAATTTATCAGATTCAGATAAGATATTAAAGCCACAATTTGAAATTTCTTTAAGTAGCAATGTTGAAACAAGTGTTTCTCAACAAGGTACTGGAATGATAAGAGCTAGTGTATTTTCAATATTAAAATTTAGAGAACAATGGTTGAAAGAAAGAAACCAAAGAACAAATACATTAATAATAGGATTTGAAGAACCAGAAATTTATCTTCATCCTAATGCTGCAACTCAAATGAAGGATGCAATATACGATTTAGTAAGTAGCGAATTACAGATAATTTGTACAACTCATTCTCCTTATATGATTGGACTTGGTAGAGATAATCAACAAGTTTTAAATAGAATAACTAAAAGTAAAGATATAACAGAAGTAAATGCATTTAATTTATCTGACAAGTATAAAGAGTTGATGCAAGATGATAAAAATAAATTAAAAATGTTAATGAAAATAGATGATTATATTGCTAAAGTATTTTTTTCAAAAAAAGTTATAGTTGTGGAAGGTGATACTGAAGAACTTGTATTTAAGGAAACATTAAAATCATTACCTGCAGAAGAATTTAAGATTAATGAAATTAAAAATGATTTTCAAATAATAAAGGCTAGAGGAAAAGCTGTAATAATATCTTTAGTTAAATATTTGAAGGCTCTTAATTTAGATGTATACGTTATCCATGATCGAGACAAAAATACTCAAGGTGCTGTAAAGTTTAATGAACCAATTAGGGTAGCTCTTAATGATGATGATAAACTATTTGTTTTAGAAGAAAATATTGAGCAAACACTAGAATATGAGCCACCTATAAAAGATAAGCCATTTATAGCATATATGAACCTTAAAGATTTATCATGGGAAAATTATCCACTAAAATGGGTTGAGATTATAAATAATATTTTTTCTGATTATAGGAAGTAAGATATAGCATTAAAAGATACTCTTTTTTAAGGGTATCTTTTTTTATATATAAATAAAATGTAATAAAATCAATATGAGGTGATTTTATTTGTTTAATTATATAAATATAGATACTCAGAATTTGATGAGCTATCGAGATGATTATTATAAAGATTCTTATACAACTAGACTTGTTGGAAAGAAAGAAATTAAAAGCATATCAAAAAATGTTATAGGTACAGATTATAGAACGAGTAAATTGTCTCCTATAAACCCACTTCTTCCAAAAGAAATATTTGGAGATAATGATGATATTTCATATATGAGATTTGGGAATAAAGATGGTGTTGGTATTGCTTTTGTTGGTAAGTTTAGAGAAGGTTCTGACAATCCTGACGAGATTTCAGTATATTTAGGAAGGGAAACTGGAATAGGGGATGATAAAGGATTTACTTTGTTTAAAAAACTAAAAGATACTCCAGGATTCCAAGATTTCTATAAATATGGTAATTCATATTACACATCCAAATCTAGAATGGTATACGGTGGAATTGATAATAGAGATGGTGTAACAGTTATGAAAAACTCTGGCTATGAATTGGTTCAAATGGCTAGAATGTTTTTTAAAAAGGCTGAAATAGAAGAAAGTAAAGAATGGAAATTGATGGAAAGTATTAGAAAGTTAGACTTTGGAGCTATAGATGATAAACCTTATTATCCGAAGTCTGATTCTTGGTCCATTAAAACTGATAAATTAACAAGCGGCTCTTTGGAAACTGCTGTATTTGATATGTCTCAAATAACTGATGCAAGTATTCTTAAACCAAAAGCATCTATAGGAGAGCAATATAATGTTAAATCATTTTTTAATAATCAAATATTCGATAAGGTCAAATCTACTATAAAGAGAGAGTCTAGTAGTAATAGGATAAACTTTTCTAAGTTTTTAAATAATATGGAAGATAAGCCAATTACTGCGATAGAATTGAAAGAAGCGTTGTTAAAACATGAGAGTGAACAGTTGGAGTTAGCATTTAGTCCATTTAATGAAGTTATGAGGAATACTGTTTTTTCAGAAAAAGAAAGAAAAATAAAAGGTATAGATTTGCTAAGTTCGTTTAAAAATTCAAATGATTTTATAAATAAAAAAGAATTAATGAAAGAAGAAATGAAAAAATTAATTTCATCAAAAATGAGTGTTGATACAAATAGTGCTAACGAAAAATTATCAACATTTATATTTTCTAATAAGGAGATAGCTTCAATCTCTAGTAAAGTTGATACTTATTATAAAGATGTTGAAAATATTTATAAGAATAAACTTAAAGATGTAATTAAAAGTAAAATTAATGAAAGTATAGATGATGGGAAATATAATCTTTTATTGAGTTCTACATCTAATGAGAATTTTAAACCAACAGTAAACTTGCTTAATAGTGAATCTGTAATGAAATTTTATGATAAGTATAATTTAAAACTTGATATGTTGGATATTATAAACGAAAGAAGGAGCAAGACTAATTTTTCAGATAACGAAATAGATGCGCTTAAAGTTAAAATTATAAGAGATGATAATGGAAAAATTTTAGATATAAAGGATGTTATAAATCCCTATAATAAAAAAGGAAATGTTGTATATAGTAAACAAGATGCTGAAGATTCTTGGGCATATATTAGAGCTAAGTCAAAACCATATAAGATCCCTTTTAAAGAAATGGATATAGAAACTAAGCTAAAACATATGGAAGAATATAAAAAAAATAATAATTCTATCTTTGAAACACATAAAGAAAAAACCTTACTAGGTAAGTATGATTCTGTTGATAGTTTTAATAAAGCATTTGAAGAAATGAGCTTAGATATGAAAAGAGAATCCAACTCAGGAACTTCTATAGCTAGAACTTATGACAAAATTACAGGTAATATAGACTATGAAACAAATAATCTTGTTGTAAATGCAAAGACTATAGAACGGTTTGGAAAAAATAAAATGTGGATAAACTTTAATATCAAAATAGATGATGGTTTTGATAGAAGTGATTACATAAAATATATTCAGCAAGATAAACAAGCTGTAATGAAAGAAATGAGTTTAGATGATCAAAAGTATATTTCTAAAATTACTGCAATGTATAGAGAAAATAATAGATTACAAAAATCTATAGGTAATTTGATTGCAGGGATAGAGAGAAATAAAAAAGACAATTACATAGAAACTAAAGATGAATTAATGGGATTTAAATCAATATTAAAAGGCCATAATATAGGTAAGAAAAGATATATGAAAATACTTGAAGACGGTAATTTAAAATCTGAAGAAAGATATAAAATAAAAGAAGGGAAGTATAGTTATTCAGATTTGTATAAAAGTATTATAAATATTTTAGACAAAAAATATAATCATACTTTTTATTCTAATTTTAATAAAGATTCTTCTGTTAATTCTGAAACTATTTTGTTACAAAAGATAATGAAGATTGGAAAAGAAAGCAACAACACTGTGTTTAATATGATTCTAAATAATGACGATATTATAAATACAACTGGAGCTGCCAAACAAACAGGTGTTATTGGTGGAGATACATACATGGGACATTTGGGTTCTGTTCTTCCAGGAGTTGCGTGGAATAAAGTTACTCAAAGAACTTTCCAAGCACAAGATTTACTAGGAGAAAGGACATTAAATATAAAAAATTCTAATGGCGAATATATAACTAAAACTAGATCAGCTATAAATGCTGAATTATTATCTAAAACAAGATTGACAGGAGTTGGAAGTAGAAAAGCGTTTTATAAAACAGAAGATCTTGTAAAGGATACGATAGAACATATTAGAAAAGAAAATAAATTAAAGGATATGCCTTATAGACGTGGAGAAACATATAAAACTTTTGCAATAGGTGATGTTAGAGCTATTCTTCCAGAAGAAGGAAATATTAATGCATTCACAGCGTCATTTCAAGAGGGGATGACTGCAACAAGGGCATTACAATCAACGACCAATGCAATAAGAAATAAAAGCGTTAAAATTAATTTAGATGAACTTAATTATGAAGCATTGGGAATTAGCAAACTAGAAGCTCATAACTTGTTAAAAACTGAAACTGGTATGAATCAAATATTATCTAAAATATTATCTAAAGATTTGTTCAGTACTATTGAAGGAAGAAAAAAATTAGAAAACTTTTATGAAGATTTAAATAATTCTAGAGTTATAAACACTATGGATGGAAGTATTGGTTCTCTTCAAACTGCATACTCATTTATAAATAATGAGCTTGGTGGAAAAGGTAAAATAATTGGCGATATCTTAAATGACGAGGCAAGTAAAATGAAACTAACTAAAGGAATAATGGACTTGCTAGATAGTGCTGATGATAAATTTAGATCTGTTGCATATGCTAAAGGTAAAAATGGTAAAGTCAATATAACTAATGATGAATTTACAACAAAACATTTAACTTTAAAGCCTGAAGTTGGATTTAGCATAGGAAGTGCTAATTATAATGCACAAGAAAGTGCAATAGAACTTATGCTTGAAAATATAGGAAGTGTGGATCAAGGTTCTAAGCAACAAACAACAGGAGCTAAATATACAATATCTGAGGTTTATGATTTTATAAAAGTTAAATCAAAAGATAAAGAGTTATATGTTGATGCTATTTTTAATAACAAAGCTGAAAAGAGAATGCAAACTGGTATGATGATTCATGGTGCACTACAAACAATGGTAACTAATGTATATGAGGATTTAGGAGCTGAAGGTATAAAAACATTCAATAAAGAAATGAAAGAATTATTAGGCGATTTAGGAGTCGAAATAAAGTTATCTAAAGAATTTGGTGTATTGATAGATGAAACTTATTTAACTAAAGATATGAAAGGGAACTCTTTAACTGCTGAGAAGTTTTTAGAATTATCTAAAGAACCTATAGAAAATCAAAATAAAATATTTACAGAAAAAGGTAAAGAAATTCTTGAAAATGTTGAGAAAAAATATGGAGCTTCCTTTTATTCTCCAGATGGAGAATTAAAAAAAGGACAAGTTGCTCAATATGGTATCTTAGCAAAGATGCAACAATCTTATTCTGCTGTATATAATAGTTTTGATAGAAAAGAAACAGCATTTATGATAGGAGATGCAACACTAGAAGGATTTACAGAAGGTAAATCTAGTGGGTTTGGTAATGGTCCAGTATTGCTTTTAAAACTAGCTTCTGAAAGAGTAAACTCTAATGCTAATAAAAAGAAAGATAGTGGTTTAAAAGTTGGAAAAGGAATAAATGAAATGATTAGGATAAATGGATATGACCAATTATCTGATTATATTGATAGTAAAAATCAAGATAGAGTTAATGAATATTTAGGAACCGTCTATAATAACCTTACAAATTCAGAGGTTTTAAATAAAATTTATGATTATAAGCAAGATATAAATATGGAAGAATTAACAGAAAGTGTTGCTAAATCAACTAACAATGGAATAGTATTTGATTTAAACTCTGTGTCTAAAGATGATTATATTTTAAATAAAACAGATGCTTTTCTATCTCATGATAAGCTTATGAAGGAAAGTGTATTGGGTAAAAAAATGGTTGAAAATTCATTAGATAGTGTATCTAATGGAAAACTAGAAAAGAATGTAACTGTTGTAATAAATGATAAAAATATAAATGAATTTGCTGGTTCTATAAAAAATAAGTTGGATATAACAATGGAGTATTTTAGAAATTCTGACAATAAGTTCTCTAAAAAAATATTAAACTCTTTGGAAGGTATATCTAATTTAAATACGTTAACAGATACAGAAATAGAAGAAGTATCAAGTTATGTTAGAAATGTTAATTCTGAAATATATAAAGAAATAAATAAATTGAGTGGTTATACAGGTAAAGAATTAGAAATTGATGCATTAGCCTCTACAAGTGAGTTGTTAAATATTTTTTCTAATAATAGTAAAAATAAATATAGTTTAAATCAACTTCAAACTATATTTAAAACAGGAAATGTATTAACATCTATGGAATTGTCTTATGATGTTTCAGAAAGTGATGGAACTATAGTTTCATCAGAAGTCTTTAGTAGATTAAGAAATATAGCTGATAAATCTAAAGAGTATGAGAGTGGTCGTAGAATATCTTATGATTTTATGTTAAAAGCTCTTAATAAAGAAGAGGGTATTACAGAGAAAACTTTTAAAGAATATATAGATTATTTTGATAAAAATAGTGAATCATTCGAGGATATTTCAACATTTAATAGACTTATTAATAAAACTAAATTTGATAGTGATAAAGTTAAGTCAGTTGTATCAGATATAAAAACTAATTTAGATAAAAAGAAACTTCATTCAATAAGTGTTATTAATGCAAATAAATTTATCCAGGAAAAAATGAATACTATAGATAAAAATAATGCAGATTTTGATGGAATAGTTAGAGAGATAGATAATAGACTTTCCGCTGAAATGAATGATATTTTAGAAAGCAATAAAAAAATAGCTGAGATATTAACAGACAAAGAGGTATCAAATGAAATAGTATCTAAATTAAATGGAGCTATTTTTAATGGTAGAGAATTATCTGAAGGAGTTAAGTTTTCAGATGTTTTTAGAGATGAAGTAAGCAACCAAACTTCTAAAGGATTTGATTTGTTAAAAGAATATATAAAAATACCAGATGAAGCTAAAGGATTGCATAAAAATAAAGGGAAGCTATCTTCATCACAAAAGTTCAAAATTAAAAGTTCATTTATAGCTAATCCACTTGAAGGATCTAACCTGTTGAATAAATTTGAAAATATCATGTTCGAAGATGTAAGTAACGTAGATGATATTAAACAAAATTTAAAAGAGTTTGGAGATTTTATGGGATTCAAACTCGTGAATGAAAAACTTTTTGTTGAAGATGGAGTAGATTATTTGGAAAACTTGTCTGGTGGTGATGGTAGTTTTAAAAACGGTATAGAAAAAGCCAAACAAGTATTTGGTAAAAATCTTGCTAACATATCAGAAGTTACAATAACATCTAAAGAGTATTTAAAATCGTTCAGAGATAAAAAATATAAATATGAAGATGTATATACTGGAAAAAATATTAAAGAAAAAGGATTCGTAAGAGATTTTAGTTTTTTTGCAAGACATCCACAACAAACTATTAATCATATGGGTGGAGTTCAATCTATAATACTTGATATAGATAATGAAAATCTAAAAAATAGATTTGCTAGAAGTGCATTAACATTTTTATCTAAAGAAAAAAATCAAGCTGGAGTTATAACAGTTGGTAAAAAAACAATGCTATTTAGAAGAGGAGACCATGATGGAGACAAGGTATCACAAGCATATTTAGATTTTATAACAGATGATAAAGTTAAAAATAATACCCTCTCTAATGCGTTGTTAGAATTTCAAATTAAAAATAACATATTCGGCGAATGGGATGATACAAAAGGATTGTATAAAAAAATAACTGGAGATTTAATAGATAAAGATGGAAATTTAATAGATTTATCTAAAATAGAGAATCCTTTAAAAGTTATAAAAGAAACTTTAAATTTAACTGAGGAAGAACTTAATATGAAAACCAAAATGTTGAATAATTTTTCTTTTTCTGTAGAAGGTAGAGCATTTAAAGAATTAGGGAAACACTATAATGCTATTTACGATATAATGGCTAATTTAAGCGACTTCACTAATAACCCTATAAAAATCACATCAAACCAACTCAACTCTTTAGAAGGAGCTATTAGAATGTCTAGTGATGTAAAATATCATGATATTACAAAGTTAAATGGAAAAAGATTGAAAGATGATGCTATTACAATTGGAAGTAAGTATGCTAAAGAAAATATAAAAACATCTTTAGAAGTTGTTGAGATGCTTAGAAGTGGTAATTATAAAATTTCTATTCTTAGAGAGAAAATAAGTGGAATGGATGTTTTAGGTGCTACAGCTTTATTTAGAGTACTTAAAGAAAATAAAGACATTAGTTCTGAAGAATTATTTAAGAAATCTTATAAAGATGTTGATAAATTTATAAGTAGAGGTAGTTTTGATAAATTTTATGCATACAAAAATACCACTGGAATTTTTGATGAGTTATCTGGAATTAGAAATACTGGTGAAACACATAGTTATGCTACAAAATTAAGATTATCAGGAGTTGAATTACAAAAATTAGATGTAACTAACGTTATGGAGAAGATAGGTTCTTTTGGTAATTACGATAAAACTAATCCTGAATCATTAAGAGAAATGATAAGGAAACAGAAGTATTATACAGGAGCTTCTGATATTTTCTATGATAACATGATAGAAAGTGCTATATCTGCTAAACATGGATTAACACTTGGAGGATTAGAGGGTTCTAAATTATTTATAAAGAGTTTGTTATCAAAAGATTCAAGTTTCCTTAATAAAAAAACTATAAGATTATTTGATGAAATATATATAGAGAATTCTGAAAAAGCTTTATTGAAGTTCGCTGATACATTATTAGTTTTTAATGAAGGTTATGGAAAGATAAATAAATCTCTTGAGGAAGTAATGGACAAAGTATCTAGCAATGGATTAGACAAAGATATATTTTTAGGTTCTTTTGAATTTGATAATGAGTATTATAAAAAAATATTGAAAAATAATAATATTTCAAATTCAGATATAAAAAAATATTTAGGTTTTAAAGATGAGTATAAATCAACTATGAATACTATAGAAAATAATTTATTTGAAGAAGTTAGAAAAGTTAAAAATATAGATTATTTAGATTTTGAAATGTTCAAAGGTATACATTTGTTTGGAGAACTTATGATACAAAACGAACCTAACTCAGAATATGATTATAGCAAGATAAAGGATTTATTAGCATCTTATAAGAATAATGAAATAGATTTTAATGAACTTAGCAATAATTATGAGTTTAGAAAATTTAAATCTCAGACTTATGCTACTCTTGGAACAGCTGCAGGAATTTCCAATGTTGCTAATCTAAAAGAATATGCTGACTCTTTTTATAAAAGTTATTATACAAACAATATAACTAATGAATTTTTTAATGTTATTTCAAATAAATATAATATAAACATTAATGATGTAGCAAGCATATTTGATAAAAATTTAGATTTAAAGAAAGATAAATTCGAAATGTTTTCTCAAGAAGATGTTGAAGGAATAAATAGATTATCAGCTAGATTTAAAAATCAATTAGATAAGAAAAAAATGGAATTTCTAATATCATTAGAAAAAGACTCTGTAAGTGCATATGCAAATATCTTGAGTAAAAATATAACTGAATTTAGTAACAGTGGTAAAAGTGGTGAAGAGAGTTTAAAAATAATAAATGATCATCTAGATAATGGAATGTTATCTTTTAATGATAGTACATATTCTTATGGTATTAAAGAATTAGAAAATGCTAAAAATAAAAGGTTATCTGATATATCATTATTCTATTCTGAATATGACAATTCTTTCTCTGAACTGATTTTAGGAGAGGGAGTAGAAGGTGTTGATAAGAATATGCATGTAGGTATTATTTCACAAGCTGAAAAGGTTGTTGATGAATATATGCTTAAAAATATTAGAAATAATTTAAGAGTTGTTAGTGTAGCTGAGACATATAGTGACGAATTCGTCTCAATATTAGTTGATAGTAAGTTTAACAAATTAACTGATTATGATAGAGAAATGGTTTCTATAGGAAAAGCTATTGTATTAAACGGATATAAGGAAAAAGATTTTAAAGAGCTTGAAAAGGCTATAAGTAGCAGGAGAAATGTTAAATTTCAATTTAGTAATAATGGATTTTTATTTCCAGCAGGAATTGCAGACCAAGACAGTATTGATGCATTAGTTAATATGTATGAAAGAAATGGGAATTTACATATTGGTGAATCTGTTGCAAATACAATAATAAAAAGATCTGATAAATATAAAAAAATGTTTGAGGATTCTTTTTTTGATAAAAAGAATTTAATAGAAGAATTAAAGTTGGCAAACATACACTTAAAAGAAGAGATAACTTTGGAAAATGTTTCTAAAAGACTTAATGCTAAATTTGATAGTAAATTAGCTGCAAGAATTAAGTTTAGTGATTATATGAACTCTAATAAAGAGTATTTCTTTGAACTTAAAAAAGATAAAGAACAATATAAAGAGTTTAAAAGAAATTTTATAAATAATTTAGATAATATTTTATCTGATTTTTCTAGAATAGATTCAGGAATAAAAACAACTTATATAGACGATTGCTATGTTAATATGGCTAATCATATTTCTCAAAGTAATAAGAAATATAAAAGAATGGAAGAAGTTCTTAATAGTGAAGACAGAGTTAAATACTTTAAAAAATTATCTGGTAAACTAGAAAACGTGTTAAAGGAAAATAGAGATTGGATTGATACTGAGTATGTTGATAATGATTTATTTAAAAAAATATCAACAATAGAGTTGTTACGACAATTTGGAGATAATGATGTTGATATTAACAAAGTTATTTTAAATTCAGCTTCAGCAATAACTGGGAAAGAGTATGGTTATAAAAATTTTAAAGCTCCAAAAAATTTTGTGAAGGATATTGTAAGTAATCCTAAAGTTGCTATAGGTGCTTTAGGAGTGATTGCAGGTGCAACAATGATAAAAAGTATAACTGGTGCTTCAGAACCTCTTAAAATGCCAAACGGGAACTTTATATTAGGTAAAACTAATATGGAGTTATCAAACAATGAAGTTAGTAAAGAGTTATATAACGGGATGTTGAATAAACATTCTTTAGAAATCCAAGATTTAGGAAAAAATTTAGATATGCCAGAATATATTTCTATACTGAAGAAAATGTATTTTTAGAATTAAGAGTAGGTGAATCCTGCTCTTTTTTTGTTAATAAATAAATTAGTATGTAAAATTATATTGAGGTGATTTATTTTGCATATACTAGATTTAAAAGTTCCTAAATATATTTCCTCTCTCCTACATGATAGTAAAACACCAAATAATATAAAAACTATAAGAGGAAAGGGAATTTTAGAAACTAAAAGTAATTACAATTTTGAAGAAAAAATAATATTAAAATTTGAAGTAAATGAAAAAGGATTGATTGAGTTAATTAAGTTACAAGCTAGGTATCAATCATTAATGATACTACCAATTTTCGATAGAGAAATAAGTTTAAAGATTTTAGATGGGTATAAGATGTACAAAAAATTATTAGATAACACATTTAATGAAAATTTGGATTCTGAAATTGATAATTCATCATATAAAAAAAGAGAAAAAAATACTGAAATATTTATAAAGGAAATGGCTAAATTAGGATACATAGACATACCAGAGCATTCAGATTGTTTCTTTTCTTTTTTAGAAAGCTTTTCATATAAGACTATACCGAATTCAACAGAAGGATATGAGGTTGATATAATCCTTTGGAGTTGTACAGATTTGAGTTACTTAAATGATGATAGAGAAGATTTTATTTTAAAATTTTATCAAAATTATGAAATAAAAAAATCAACTTTTGAAAAGATAGATGAATATATAGAAAATTTATTTAAGAATAAAAAAGATAGTATTCATATAGAATTTAAAAATATGTACAACGAACAAGATACATATACAGATGGAAAAAGTGTTGATAAAGAAGAAACTCCATATAACATTTTTATTCCAGGAGAATTTATAACTGATGTAGAGGTAAGGAGTTACAACAATTTAAAAAGAGTTCCAATCCAAAATAAGCCAAAAGGTTTTATACAGCATTTAGGAAAAGGTGAAATAGCAATAAGTTTAAGGCTCGTATTCAATGAAATAAATGCTAGAAATACAGAAGTTATACACAAGTTAAAAACTTTAACATTAACAGAGCAAAAATATATAACTACTACTGATAGTGACTTATATTTAATAAAAGCATTAGATGTCAAAGAAATAGACTTAGTTAATGTAAGTGTTACAGAGGCAACTGATGAATTAGATGCAACTATTATTAATATGTTATTTATAGCTAGCTGTACAAATAAAATAGAAGCTAATAGCGATTACTTAAATCCTTTGAGTAGAGAATCAACAACTGTTTATTTTGAAGGTATAGAAAATATGTTTGATAAAGCTATAGAGTCTTACAGTGAGTTTAAAGGATTATTAATACAATCTAGTGATGTTACTAACGAAAGTAATGGGATAGAAAAAGATAATAATTTTAACTTAATAAATTTAGTTAACACATATTATGATGAAAATCTTAATAAATTAATAAATAAAGAAAAGATAGCAGGAAATGATAGGCTTAATTTTGATGAGTCTGTTTTACCTGTGTTTGACTTCCTTACGACTGATAGAATAAGAAGAGATATTTATGGAATGGATGCTGTTTTATATAGATTTAATCAATTTTCTTACTATTTTTTAAAGAATATAATTGTATCAAAAGTAAATGAAAAGAATTTATACAAGGTTGATAGTGAAGCAATAAAAAATGCTATACAAAAAGATATCGAAACTAAAGAAAGTTTTATAGATGATATATATGAATATTTCTTGGGGTATCAATTTAATATGAAAACTGATATGCCACATATGGATTTAACTATTGTTAATTATATGATTCAACTTGAGATAATAAATAATTTACTTTTGTATATAAATGAAATAATAGAATTATCTTATTCTGATGAAGAACTTGTTGGTATTTTATCTGGAAATAAATTTACAAATACTTTTATATTAGAA